>DATBAK010000026.1 GCA_036271555.1 Acidimicrobiia bacterium | reverse complement strand
ACGACGACGCCAACTCGAACCGCCACCCGACCGCGTCACGCTGCGGCCTCGCTGCACGAGCATGAAGTTCGAAGCGGAACTGATGACGGTTCAAGACGTGTCGCGGTACCTTCGCGTTCCGGTCGGGACGTTGCGCAACTGGCGCGTGACGGGCGACGGCCCGCCGGCGGCGCGGATCGGAAGGCACGTCCGCTATCGCCAAGCCGATGTCGAAGCCTGGGTGAGCGAGCCTGTGAGGCTCGACGTCGCCCAGCGCGCACACGAAGGGTGAGCGGCGGCGCTCAATCGGAAAGAGAATTCGCGAGGCGTTCGCTGGCAAGCGGCGTACCGCGCGCTCGATGGCCGAGAGCGAACGCGAACCTTCTCACGGAAGGTCGACGCGGAGCGATGGCTCCGAGATCAGGAGACGACGCTCGACAGGGGAGAGTGGGTCGATCCACGGTCGGGTCGCTCCAACTTCGGCGAGTACGCGACAGCTTGGCTGTCGGTGAAGCGTGCGACCGTCGCGCCACGCACCTACGTGAACATCGAAGGCCGGTGGCGCAACCACATTGAGCCGGTATTCGGCGAGCACCAGCTCGCCTCGATTCGCCCGATCGACGTGCGGAAGTGGGTCGCCTCAATGCTCGATGCCGGCATGGCGCCCGACACGGCACGCAAGGTGCTCCAGGTCCTCGCTCAGATCTTCCGGAGCGCCGAGATCGACCGTCTGATCGCGCGCAGCCCGATCATCGGCATCGAGCTCCCGAGGTCCGCGGCGGCCGACGAGATGCACTTCCTCGCTGCCGCCGAGGTCGAACGCCTCGCGCGCTGCATCGACTCGAGGTACCGCGCGCTCATCTTCACCGCCGCCTACTGCGGGCTTCGCGCCGAGAGCTCGGTTATCTGCGGGTCGACAGCCTCGATCTCCTCCGGGGCCGCCTCGAGGTACGCGGCTCACTCGCCGAGGTCGGCGGACGGATCGTCGAAGGGCCGACAAAGACGGGCAGGGTCCGTACGGTCGTCGTCCCTCGCTTCCTCGCTGCCATGCTGGCCGATCACCTGCCGAAGTACGCGTCGAGCGGGTACGTCTTTTCGTCACGTGATGGCGGGCCCGTGCGGCATCGGAACTTCATGCGACGCCACTATGACCCGGCAGTCGCGAGTGCCGAGCTCGTCGACGGACTTCGTTTCCACGACCTCCGACATACCTGTGCCGCGCTGCTGATCGCGTCGGGGGCGCATCTCCAGGAGGTGAAGGAGCACCTTGGCCACGCGTCGATACGGACGACGTCGGATCGGTACGGGCACCTCTACGACGAGGCGCGTGAGCGGCTTCGCGACCGTCTCGACGCGACCTTCGCTCAGAATCTCGCGGACTTTTCGCGGACTTCGGACGCGGACGACGCACCGGAAACGTCAGAATCCCTCCGAAGAGGGACTCTGACCAGGAACTTCTTGGAGCGGACGACGGGATTCGAACCCGCGACCCTCACCTTGGCAAGGTGATGCTCTACCAGCTGAGCCACGTCCGCGTGACCGGCGACGATAGCAAGGCGGCTCGTCACCGGGGTACCGGTCGAGGTCAGAGGGCCTTTTCGATCGCCTCGACGACCTCGGGCGCCTCGGGGTCGACCATCGGGCTGAAGCGCGAGATCACGTTGCCGTCCCTGCCGACGAGGAACTTCTCGAAGTTCCAGCGGATGTCGCCGGTGTGGCCCTCGCCGTCGGCGACCGGCGTGAGCTGCTGGTACAGCGGGTGGCGGCCGTCGCCGTTCACCTCGATCTTCTCCGACATCGGGAACGTGACGCCGTAGGTCGTGCTGCAGAACGTCGCGATCTCCTCGGCCGAACCCGGCTCCTGCTCGCCGAACTGGTTGCACGGGAAGCCGACGACGTCGAAGCCGCGTTCCGCGTACTTCTCCTGCAGGTGCTCGAGCCCGGTGTACTGCGGCGTGAGCCCGCACTTCGACGCGACGTTCACCATCAGCGTGACCTTGCCGTCCTCGCCCTCGAGGAGTCCGGGCTTGCCGTCGAGCGTGGCGATCGAAGTCTCGTAGACGGACATGAATCCTCCATCGGGGCGGCGGGCCGCGGCAGTCGAACGCGGCGGGGGCACACCGTACTCTTGCCCACCGTGACCCAGACCGAGCTGCGTCGCGTCAACCTTCTCGACGGCGCGTTCTACGCGGGCGATCCGTGGTCGGTGTACCGGTGGTTGCGCGACGAGCATCCCGTGTACCGCGACGAAGCGAACGGGATCTGGGGCATCAGTCGGTACGACGACATCGTCGAGATCGAGAAGCACCCCGCGCGCTACAGCTCCGCGCGCGGCTCCCGACCGAAGGTCGATCCGCAGCAGTCGATGATCGACAGCGACGATCCCGTCCACCAAGCTCGCCGTCGCCTCGTCGCGCGCCGCTTCACGCCGCGCGCGGTGAAGCAGAACGAGAGCGACGTGCGCGCGGTCGCCACCCACCTCGTCGATCGCGTCGCGCCGCGCGGCGAGTGCGATGTCGTGCGCGACCTCGCGGCGCCGTTTCCCGCGTCGGTGATCGGGCGGAAGCTCGGCTTTCCGCCCGAGCTCTGGGACAAGTGTCGGGAGTGGTCGGAGTTCACGATGCACGACGGCGGGCAGTATCCCGTCGACGGCTCGCCACCGGAGACGACCGGGCGCACGATCGAGGCGGTGCTCGAGTTCGCGGTCGAGACGATGGCGCTCGTGCAGGCGCGCCGACACGAGCCGCGCGACGACCTCATCTCGGTGTGGGCGCACGAGGAGCTCGACTGGCCCGACGGCACGCGCCGGCGCATGACCGACGACGAGCTCGTGAGCGAGGCGCTGCTCGTGCTCGACGGTGGTGCCGAGACGACGCGATCGGTGATCGGCACCACGTGTGTCGCGCTCAGCGAGCATCCCGACCAGCACGCGAAGCTGCGCGACGACCCGTCGATCCTCGCGACCACCGGCGTCGAGGAGATCATCCGCTGGGTGTCGCCGCTGCTGAACATGGCGCGCACCGCGACGGAGGATCACGAGCTGCACGGCGCCGAGATCAAGGCCGGCGACGAGCTGTTGCTGATGTACGCGTCGGCGAACCGCGACGAGCGCGTCTTCACTGAGCCCGACCGCTTCGACGTCATGCGCGACCACAACCTGCATGTCGCGTTCGGGTTCGGCACGCACTTCTGTCTCGGTGCGTCGCTCGCGCGCCTCGAGATCCGCGTGATGTTCGAGGAGTTGCTGCGGCGACTGCCCGACATGCAGCTCGCGCCCGGCGCGCAGCCGCGCATCGTGCCCGCCGCGTTCTCGCGAGCGTACGACGCGGTGCCGGTGGTCTTCACGCCGTCGGTCTGAACCCGCCCGCACGCGAGAACCGCGCGCGAGAAACGGCGAGACCTGCGTTCTCTGGTCGCGCTCGCTGCGCTCGCCGCTCCTGACGCCTCCGCGCGCGAGTCGGGCGGGCCGCGAAGCGACCCGCCCGACCTTGCGGGAACCAGCGCCGGCTACGACGACTGCTCGGAACCGCGCGTGCGGTTCACGAAGCGCTGCGCGAGCTGCGGCAGGCGAGCCTTCAGCTTCGCGGCGCGAGCCGAGGAGATGCGGTGGTGCGACGTGAGCGCGTCGACGCGCGTGTCGCCCGCCTTCACGAGCGCGTCGACGACCGTCTGCGGCTGCACATGGTGCGCGTTCGCGACGTCGGCCACGCTCTGACCACTCGCGAGCGACTGGCGCAGGCTGTCCGTCGTGACTCCGATCGTCTTCGCCGACACGTCGACCGCGCCGCGCACCACACGGTGCCGGATGAGCGCGCCCGGCTTCGCCTCGACGAGCTTCGGCACGCGCTTCGCGATGCCCTGCTCGATCTTGGTTTCCTGCGCACCCGTGATCTTGCCGTTCGCCTCGGCCTGCTGGACCGCGTGGTCGAGCGCGGTCTCGACCGCGCTGACGACGGTCGACTCGGCGACGTGGTGGTCGGCCGCGACGGCGGCGATCGTGTGGCCGCCCTTCATCGCCTTCAGCAGATCGGCGGGGGAGAGGCCGATCGTCTTCGCCGCGGTCTCGAAGCCGAGCTTGCGGAGCCCGAGTCGCGCCTTGGGGTGGCCGGCCGCGGTCGCGGCGGTGGTCGGGGCCGAGCTCGACGGGCCCGGCGTCGCCGCCGAGGCCACCGCGAGTCCGCCCGCTCCGACCACCGCGGCGGTGACGAACGTGGCAAGAACCTTCTTGATCATTCGGGGACGCCTTTGCTCTGGGGGATGAGTCGAGTGTCGCCCCGGTTTGTCAGGAGACTGTGAGGCCCCCGCCAAGCGTCGGCTACTGCAGGCCGAACTTGTCGCGGGCCCGGCCGAGGACGCCGTCCATGCCCGCGCCGTGGAGGGTCATCCCGCCGTCGATCACGATGTTCTGGCCGGTGACGAACTTGGCGAGATCGGAGCAGAGGAACACGACGACGCCGGCGATGTCGTCCGGCGCGCCGACGCGGGCGAGCGGCGTCTTGTCGATCATGCGCTCCCGTTCGCCGAGACCCTGCTCGACGAGGAGCAACTCGGTCAGCGGCGTGTGGATCATGCCGGGCGACACCGAGTTCGCGCGGATCGTCGGCGCGTACTCGAGCGCCGCGTTCGCGGTGAGCGCGACGACCGCGGCCTTCGCCGCGGAGTAGGGCGCTTCGCCGGCCGACGGTCGCGTGCCCGAGATCGACGCAGTGCTGACGATCGCGCCGCCACCGCCGGCGAGGATGTGCGGCACCGCGGCCTTGAAGCCGTGGAAGACCCCGTTGAGGTTGAGGTCGACGATGCGCTTCCACTCGTCGACGTCCCACTGGTGGATGTTCATGATGTTGCTGCCGCCCGCGTTGTTGAAGAGGAGCGACAGCCCGTCGAGCTGCGCGTGCGCGTCGTCGACCGCGGCCTGCACGGCGTGGAAGTCGGTGACGTCGACCTGGTAGGCGAGGCCGTCGAGCTCCTTCGCGAGCGTCTCGGCTCCGTCGCCGTTGATGTCGAGGAGCGCGACGCGTGCGCCTTCCTCGGTCATGCGGCGCGCGGTCTGCGCGCCGATGCCGGACGCGCCGCCCGTCACGACCGCCCGGTGTCCGTCGAGCAACCCCATGCGTCCCCCTCGTTCGCGAGCGCCCGGATGCTACGGCGCGCCGCCGAATCCCCGACCCCGCGCCACCATGCGGATCGCGAGGTGGCCGGGGGCATCTGATCGAGAAAAGTGACGCGCCGCGTCACCTGGATCGATCAGATCGGCCGCAGTTTTCGCGCTCCTAGTGGCGCGATTGGGCGGTGTTTGGCTACTGTGCGTGGTGGGAGCAGGGGCGGGAGAGCGGGATGCGGCGGTTGTTCGTTGGCCTGGTGGCCTTGATCGCCTTCTGCGCGCTCGGGGGCTTCGTCGCCGGCGCGGTCATGAAAACCGGCGCCGCCGCGACGGGCTCGGCCGACGGCAGCCTGGCCTCCGTCGTCGTGGTCCGGTCCGACCAGCAACCGCCCATCGACGTCTCGACTCCGGTCGCGGTCGACAAGGCGACCTTCCGGCTGACCGTCCCGCGCGGCCGTCGCGATCTGTTCGATGTCCGTTTCTCGGGCGCGGTCTCGTTCCCGAACGGCGCGTCGTTCCCCGTCGCGATCGACGTCACGATCGACGGCATCGCGATGCCGCCGGCGTCGCTCCCCGCGTGGCCGAACAACGTCGCGCCGCCGATCCCGTTCCAGGTCGAGCGCGCGCTCGGACCGCTCGCGTCCGGCACCTACGACATCGGCATCCAACTGCACGCGAACCTGAACGATCACCGTTCGGTGCAGCTGCTCGGCTGGACCTTGCTCGCGCAGCGCATGCCGCAGAAGGACACGGGCGGACCGGCGACGACGTTGCCGAGCGGCACGAGCAACGCCTGAGGACGCGCGATGTCAGCGCTGCCGTACGCGTCGATCGTCCGGCCGCCACGACGGGCATTGCGCCAGTGCGAGATCGACGGCGATCACGCCGTCGTCGGCAACTTCCCGGGCACGAGGCACCGGATCCCGATCGCCGCGATCGATCGCTTCGACACGGTCGCGAGCGACGGCGCGTCGTCGTAGGACGCCGGTCGTCGCGAACCCCTTTGGTACGCTCCTCGCTCCGCTCGGGCCGTTAGCTCAGGGGGAGAGCACTTCCTTGACACGGAAGGGGTCGCAAGTTCAAATCTTGCACGGCCCACCGGATAACAGCAGGTCAGCCGGGGTGCAGCACCCCGGCTGATTCGCGTCCGCGGCGCGTGGCGTCGCGGGCGCGAAGAGTCCACGGCCGGTCGCCTTCTTGGGTAGACCGGGCTTCATCAGCTCACGTGCCCACGTTCTTCTCCCAGTGCTCGCGCTCACCGCCGTCGTGGCTCTCTCCTCCGGATGCCGCAGCACGAGCTCGGGCGCGTCGGCCCGGTCCGACCAACCGGCGCCGCACACGTCGCGATCCACCGCCGCGATGTTCGACGACCTCCCGCGTCTCCTCCGGATGCGGGCCGTCGGATCGGTGTCGTCTCGGGGCGGCGTGACGACGCGCACCTTCACGGTCCCGATGGAAACGCCGTGGCTCGCCATCCAGAGCTACGAGCATGTGCTCCAGCGCGCGCAGTGGAAGCTCGTCGTTCGCGTCCAATCCGTTGGCACCTCCGCGTACCAGGGCGCCTGGCAGCGCGGCGGCTATCACCTCCTGGTGACGACGGCACGCGGCCCGGAGGCGGACGAGAGTGGTGGCGAGTCCGTCGCGCAGCTCTCGCTGGAGCTCTTCGCTCGCGGGACGCCCCTGACGACCCTCGCGCGGCGGTAGCCGGTGATGACCCGACCTCGCCGACTCGGTTCTTGGCGAGGTCGAGACGAGGATCCTGCGGAGATCAGCCGACGCAGTGCGGGCCGTCCGCGACCTGACCGGTCGTGTTCGTTCCGATCGGCGGCCCGACGGCGAGCAAGCCGGTGTTGACCGTGACGTTGCCCGCGTGGATCAGGGCTTGGAAGCGGTCGAGGCCGCGCGGCGCGGGACCATCGCGCTTCTCGCCGACTCGGTTGTACTTCGATCCGTGGCACGGGCACTCGAACCACTGCGAGCTCGGACACCACGGCACGCGGCAGCCGAGGTGCGTGCAGCGCTGGTAGAGCGCCACGATGCCTTGCTGCATGCCGGCGAGGATGAAGTCGGGATACGCGTTCGACTTCCGAGCCGCCGGGAGGTCGGCGGCGGGGTAGCGCACGATGTACGTGCGCGCCTCGGGCACGTAGAACGGCTGCTTGTTCGTGTCGATGAACGACAGCATGGTGTCGAGATTCCCGGCCGGGATTGTGCCGCCGAAGCCGCCGCCGCTCGAGGGCCAGAGATACGCGATCACGGTGCTCACTCCACCCGCGAGCGCGATCGCGACGGTTCCGAGCAGTCCGCGGTTGAAGAACTCGCGGCGCGTGATCCCCAACGCTTCGTCGTCCGGCACGTGCCGGCTCGTCAAGGGCGCATCCCGCAGCAGGGCGAGCTCGCCCGCGGCGGTCGGGCCGCCGGCACGGTCGACCGATCGGGCCGCTTGCTCGACCGACGCGCCGGGTCGGTCGGGTGCGGATCGTCGCATCGTCCGCGTGACCGACCGCCGTGAGGCACCGGCGCGTAAGAGGAAGTGAATGGTCACGAGCGCGGCGACCGCCAGGACCGTGAGCGCTGCGACGTCGAGGAGAGACATGGGTGAGGTCCTCCGTTTCCGTCATTCACTGTCGTACAACAATGATTGCTATACTACAGCTATATGGCGCAGCCGCGAACGAGGGGATCACACACATGACCGTCGGACCGGAGCCATTCGCGCCCGCAGACATGGCCGTACCGCCGCGTGCTGCCGTCACCGATCCCGAGAAGGCGCATGCGTGGGGCACGAGCATGACGCTGGTGCTCGGGGCCGACGACGACGACCGCGTCGGTGCGTTGGTCGACCGGACCGCGCAGCTCGCACTCGAACGGCACGCGTCGGTGCTCGTGCTCCACGCCGTCCATCGCAGCGAGGTGTGGGCGCTCGCGAGCCTGATGATCGACTCGAGGCCCTACCTCCAAGCGCGGCGCCGGCGGCTCGAGCGCAGAGTCGCCGCACCGCTGTGCAGCCGCGGCATCGACGCGCGGGCCGTCGTACAGCTCGGTGAGCCCGCGCACCAGCTCGCGCACATCGCGGCGAGGTACGGCGCCGACCTCATCGTGATCGGCGGCGAGACGCACGAGCGCAAACACCATCTCGTCGGCGGTGGCGTGGCCCGCCGGCTCGAGCACCTCACCGCGGTGCCCGTCGAGGTCGTCGCGCCTGCCGTTCTCGGCGCGGCAGCCGGCCACAGCGACTCTCACTACAGCTAGCGGCGCAATCCAACGCAATCAGAGTGGCGGGCGGTTCGCCTCGACGATCTGCCGGAGCAGCCGCGCGGCCGGGTACCGCCGCGCGATCGCGCGCCGCGGCCGGTCGAGGAGCGCGTACCGAAGGAACATCACACGCGCACGACGGCGCGACGCGGTCTGACTTTGCTCGGCCATCCGGCGACACCGGCGTTCGTAGCGCGCGAGCCATCGGAACGCGCCGTCCGAGTCGACGAGCGCCTCGCCGAGGGAGGGAACCCGTTCCGAGAGACTGGGAGCGTGCTCCGAGAGGAACTCGCGCGCGCGTGTCGTCCTGGTGAGCGCGCGCGGTCCGCCGCCGACGCACGTCGCCCGCTCGGGAGACGGATAAACGCCGGCGAAGCACCGTGCACTTCACCATTCGTGGATCCGTCGTCGGTTCGAACAGGTCGGCCGGCGCCCACCACGTCCACAGCTCCCAATCCGAGTCGTACCGATGAGGCGTACCGAAGATGTCGTCGCGCGTCCCGGAGGCGCGACGCCGTCGCACGCGAGTACGGCATCGAACGAATCGGAACGACCGGCTCGGAGCAGCCGAGCGGCAACGGTCGGGCCGGCGATTCCGGCGCCGACGACGAGCGTTCTCACGGCCCCTGCGCATCTCGCTCGCGCGTCAGGCCGTCGTGCACGATCGCCGACCCTCCGGTCGACGCGACGAGCATTGGTAGCCCGCTCCCGCGCGGTACTCGGACGGCCGCGCCCCGCACGACCAGCGCACGCGCGGCCGCTCCGACGCTCGCCAACGGGGCCCCGAGGCGTTCCGCGAGTCGGTCGATGGGCTGGGGCCCGTCGACCACGACGGAGACGAGCGCGCGGCGCGCCAGCGGTGACAGGCCGAGCGACGCGGGGTTCAAGGCGTAACGCTCGGAACTCGGCTGCAATACGTGGCTGACTTCATGTCATGTGTAGAGTAGCAAACATTGGTGGAAGCCACGTATTGGTCCACGATGATCGGGAAAGGTGCGTCCGCATGATCTGCACGCTGCGACAGATGTCGTGTCGACGACGGGGTGTTCGTTCGTGAGCCTGGTCCATCGCGTTCTCCACCCGGTGCCGGTCACGTCGTTCGATCAGTACCTGCGGATCCGCGGCGGCGAAGGCCTGCGTGCGGCGAGGCGACGCGACGCCGACGCCATCATCGACGAGGTTGCCGAATCAGGTTTGCGCGGGCGCGGCGGGGCCGGGTTCCCGACCGGGCGCAAATGGCGCACGGTGCGCGCCAATCGATCGCATCTGGTGCCGGCCTCGGTCGTCGTCAATGCGGCCGAGGGTGAGCCGGGCACGTTCAAGGACCGCACGATCCTGCGCAACAATCCGTACCAGGTGCTCGAGGGAGCCTTGATCGCGGCCCGCGCGATCGGCGCCGACCAGGTGATCGTCGCAACGAAGCACGCGTTCACCACCGAGATCGCGCGCGTGCGCGGCGCGATCGCCGAGCTCGACTCGGCAGGTTGGTGCGACGGCGTGACGATCGACGTGTTCGAGGGGCCTCGGGAGTACCTGTACGGAGAGGAGACGGCGCTTCTCGAGACGCTCGACGGTCGCTACCCGTTTCCGCGAATCGCGCCGCCGTACCGGCGCGGGGTGCGCGAGCTCGTGACCGCTCGCGCCGCGCTCACGTCGGCGAGCGGCCTTTCGGCCCGCGTCGCCATGGCGGGCCCGGCTGCGGAGCTTGCGGCACCGCCGACGCTCGTCGACAACGTCGAGACGCTCGCGAACGTGCCGCGCATCGTCGCCAGAGGAGCCGCGTGGTACCGGACGCTCGGCACCGAAGCCTCCCCCGGCACGATCGTCTGCACGATCACCGGCGCGACGCGTCGGGCCGCGGTCGGCGAGGTGAGCTTCGGCACACCGCTGCGAGAGATCATCGACCTCGTCGGTGGCGGCGTTCGTCCGGGTCGTCGGGTCGCCTTCGTCCTCCCCGGGGTCGCGAACGGAGCGATCCTCCCCTCCGGACTCGACACGCCCGTGACCTACGAGGATCTCGCGCGCCGCGGCAGTGGCGTCGGCTCGGCGGGCTTCATGGTCTTCGACGACACCGCCGACCCGGTCGCGGTGGCTGCGGGCGTATCGCGCTTCCTGGCCGTCGAGTCGTGCGGACAGTGCACGCCCTGCAAATTCGGAGGTCTCCGCGTCGCGACACTCCTCGCGCAACTCGCTCGGTCAGCCGCGAGCGCGAGCGATCACGGTGTGCTCCGGACCGTGCTGGGCAGCGTCGACGACGGCGCCCGGTGCTCGCTCGCTTCGCAGCAGCGCACCGCGGTCGGAAGCCTGCTCGACGCCTACCCGGACACCGTGCGCGCGCACCTGAGCGGCGCCGCGCCGGCGCGGGAGCCCGAACCGATCGCCGAGCTGGTCGACATCGTCGACGGCCGGGCGACCATCGATTCCTCCCAGATCTCGAAGCAACCGGACTGGACGTTCAGCGAGCAGTGGTCGGGCAAGACGCCGGCCGCGCGCCTTGGAGAACATCGAACCGGGGGTGGCTCCGACCTCTAGCGCAGCGCACCCGAGCGCCGGTGCTTCAGGTCGTCCAGCCGAGTTTCCAGGCCTCGTCGGGCTGCTCGCCGAACGCGTCGGCGAACGCCGAGAAACCGGCGATCATCTCGGCGCGACGAGCCGGCGTGACTGCGGCAACGATCGCGCGTACCTCCTCCCCGCGGTCGAGCGTCACCTTCCGTACGAGAGCACGGCCACGCGCGCTCAGGAGGACCGTGACCTCGCGCCGGCTCTCACGCGATGTCGCGCGCTCGATATGGCCCGAAGCGAGGAGGCGGTCGCAGAGTCGCGTCGCGCCGGAGGGGTGGATCGCGAGCAGCTCGGCGAGCCCTCCGACGTTCTGCTCACCATGCTCCGAGAGCAGGACGAGGGTCCGGTACTGCTGCAACGTGATCGAGACGGGTTCGAGAGAACGCACCGCGACGCCGACGAGCGAAAGCGAAGCCAGAAGGATCGCGTCGGTCGCCGACTCGATCGATACGACTTCGCTCGTGTGGGGTGCCATCAGCCGGCATCCACTCGCCGCTGCACGTCCCGTTTCGTGATCGCGAGGTACGTGACCATGGCGACGATGAGCGCGCCGAAGACGAGGACGACGACCCCGTCGCCCATCCCGAGTCCGCTGTCGTGATGCGACTTCGCGAGGCCGTCGGCGATTGAGGCGCCGAGCGGGCGCGTCATGACGTACGCGATCCAGAACGTGAGGACCGCGTTCCCGCGCCGCAACCGGTAGCCGAGTGCGACGGCCGCGATCACCGCGGCGAACAAGATCGCCGACGGGAAGTAGCCGAGCTTCAGCGTGTACGCGGTGAAGTCGCCGAGCGCGGTGCCCATCGCGAACGTCGCGGCGACCGTCGCCCAATAGAACGCCTCGCGACGCGGGGTGTCGATCTCGTGGATCGACAGCGTGTGCTCGGTGCGGTACCAGGCGATGAACACGAGCGCGAGCACGGCGGCGTAGAAGATCGTCGACGCGGTGTACGGCACGCCGAGGCGTACGTGCACGACGTCGGCCGCCATCGTCCCGAAGACGCCGACCATCACGACCGCGAACCAGTAGGTCCAAGCGACGTAGCGACCGGCTCGGAACTGCAACACCAGCGCGGCGACGAAGCCGCAGAAGCCGAGCGCCACCGCGAGCTCGGGTGCCATCACGTGCACGAGGTAGTCGGAGGTCGACTCGCCCATCGCGGTCGACAGTCCCTTCACGATCCAGAACGTGACCGCGACCTCGGGGACGCGCCGCGCGCCGCGGGTCGTCACCCACGCGCGGCCGGCCGTGTCGGTTCGCATGGCGGGACCTCATCAGACCCGCCGTGAGAACCACGTGAGGATCCGTCAAGCCAGGTCGCGCAGCCGGAACGCGGTCGCCGCGCCGAGCAACAGGGTGAGCGCGACCGCGCCGAGGAAGACGCCCGCGCCGATGACCGACCGGCCCGGGATGTCGCCGCCGTTCTGCCCCGACACCATCACGATCGCGTTGCCGAGCAGCAGCCACCGTCGCCAGCTGCGCAGCGAGCTCCCGACGATGTTCTCGAGCACGATGATGTACGCGAACCCGACGCCGAGCGCGGCCGCGGTATTGCGACCGAGCGCCGCGATCGCGAAGCCCATCCCCGCGGCCATCGTCGACAGCAGCGCGCCGCGCCACACGATGCCGGCGTAGGTCGCGAACGTCGGGTCGCCTGCGTGGGCCGGCGCGCCGTGGGCGACGATCGCGGGCACCATCGCGAGCCCGACGAGTGAGAGCAGCCCGAGCCCGAGCACCAAGATGCTGCCGAGCAGGGTGAGGGCCTTGGCGCTCAGGAGCCGCAGCCGGCGGGTCTCCCACGTGAGCATCGTCGTCATGCTGCGCGACGCGAACTCGGCTCCGACGAGCGACGCGCCGAGCGCCCAACCGAGGATCGCGAGCACGCCCGCCGATCCCTGGAGGATGCCCTTCATCCGGTACGCGTCGAAGCGCGGGTCGTGCACCGTGATCGGACGATCGGGGAGACACACGCGCGCGACCGGGTCGGGGATCTCGCCCTTGGCCGACACGCCGTGCGCGGCGAGGCATTCGCGCGCGTGCTCGTTCTGCGCGTGACGCGCCAGCGTTGCCGCGTGCAAGCGATGCGCGTAGGTCGAGCTCGGAATCGAGTGGCTCGTCGTGAACGCGATCACGCCGCCGACGACGATGCCGACGATGCAGAGCGCGAGCGTCGCGCGCACGAGTCGCCGCGCGAACATGCGACGCAGCTCGGCGCGCAACAGACGGGTCATGACCGGGCCTCGCCCGTGAGCGCGAAGAAGGCGTCTTCCAAGGTGGCCTCGACGGGCCGCAGCTCGCTCGGGTACAGGCCGTCGGCGACGAGCACGCGCGCCACGGTCTCGCCTTGGTCGGGTTCGACGTCGACGCGCACGTAGCCGTCGTCGACGCGCGCGGCGAGCCCCGCGGCGGCGAGCGAGCGGGTGCCGCCGTCGAGATCGCGTACCTTCACCCACATCGACTTGGGTCGCGCGGCCGCCAATACCTCGTCGATCGGACCTTCGATCACGGTCCGGCCGGCCGCGAGGATCGCGACCCGGTCGCACACCTGCTCGATCTCGCCGAGCAAGTGGCTCGATAGGAACACGGTGCGGCCTTCGGTGCGCAGGTCGCGCACGAGCTCACGGATCTCGCGAATGCCCGCCGGGTCGAGGCCGTTCGCGGGCTCGTCGAGGATCAGCACCTCGGGATCCTTCAGCAACGCGATCGCGAGCCCGAGGCGCTGGCGCATACCGAGCGAGTAACCGCGCGCGAGATCGTCGGCGCGGGTAGCAAGACCGACGCGCTCGAGCGCATGGTCGACCTGCGTCCGTCCGAGTCCTGCGCTCGTCGCGAGCACAGTGAGCGCCTGCCGGCCGGTGAGGCCCGAGTTCAAACCGGGTGTCTCGACGAGCGAGCCGACGCGGGCGATCACGGTCGGCAGCGCGCGCGGCGCGTCCGCGCCGAGGAGCCGGCAGCTTCCGGCGGTCGGCCGGGACAGCCCGAGCAGACACCGGATCGTCGTCGTCTTGCCCGCGCCGTTGGGCCCGAGGAACCCGTAGACACCGCCCGCCGGAACCGAGAGGTCGACGCCGTCGAGCGCGCGGAAGCGTCCGCTCCGCCGCCGGTACGTCTTGGCGAGCCCCTCCACTTCGATGACCGCGCCCACCGCGCTCACCACTCGTGCCGTGTCGTTCGCATGGTCCGCATTGTCGGGCGACGCGGCGCGCCCGACCATCGGGGATCACCCTGAGGCGATGTCAGGGACTCGTCGTGCTCGCGCGGCGTCGACGAGCGCGCTCACCGCGACCGCGGCGAGCAGCACGAGCGCGGGCTCCGCGATCGCGCGGTTGCGCACCGATCCGCTCGCGAGGACCGACGTCGCGCTCGCGAGCAGGCACGGGACGAGGAGAAGCCACAAGGTGAACCGGTCGCGCCGCCGCCAGAGGACGACGACACCCGCGAGCGCGACGAGCGCGATCGGATAGAACGTCGCGAGCGTCGCCCACGACACCGCGCGCTCGCGATTCTCGCCCTCGCTGTAGCTGACCATGTCGGCGGGACGGTAGAGATCCCACGTCCGCCCGATGCGGGCCGCGAGCACGAGCGGCACGCGCCGTTCGTGCTGCTCGATGTAGTGGAACGCGCGAGTGCGGTACGCGTGCTCGACTTCGCTCTCGTCGCCGAGCTTCGCCTGGGCCGCCTGCGTGTCGAGACAGGGTGCCGAGGTCCACAGCCCGATCGTCGGCCCGTAGTAGCCGGGGTCGCAGTTCGCGCCCGCGAGCGTGGTGCCCGAGTTGGTCGAGATGATCACCGGGTCGTGGAAGCGCGTCAGGTTGAACACCGCCCATGGCCCGACGACGAGCGCGCCCCCCGTGACGATCAGCGCGAGTGCGCCGGCGACGGCTCTCGCGCCGCGGTCGCGCCGCGTCCACGCGACCGGAATCGCGAGCAACGGCAGGAGCAGGACGAGCTCTTGGCGCGCGAGCGCGGTGAGTCCGCAGAGGATGCCGAGCGCGAGCAACGTCGTCGGTCGCGCGCGCGTGCGACATCGCCACGCGAGCAACAACGCGCCGAGTAAGCACAGGCGCGCGAGCGGCTCTGCGAACAGCAGTCCGTCGGGTACCCACATCGCCGGATAGAGCGCTGCGATGAGCGCGGCGAGCAGACCGACGCGGTCGCCGCCGACGCGCCGTCCGAATAGACCGACGAGCAGTACGACGAGCGTGCCGATGATCACGACCGCGCCTCGTTGCTCGCGCACGTGCGTCTCGAGGTGGGCGCCGAGGATCGTGCGCGGTGACGCGCTCAACGTCGACAAGGGGAGATGCTCGAACGCGAACGACGTCGCCGCGAGCACGAACACCTGTAGCGGCGGGTGGTCGGCGAGCTTCGTGTGGTCGGGCGGGCCCGACTCGAAGAAGTGCCCGTGCGACACGAGGTCGGCGGTCGTGCTGTACCAGTACTGGTCGTTCAGGAAGCCGGGGCCGCCGAGGCACTCGCTCGGCACCTCGGCCTGCACGACCCCGGCGTAGACGGCCGGGCACGGGCCGCGCTTGGCGGCGACGACGTAGCCGACGCGTATACCGAGCGCCAGGAGCACGATCGCGGCCAGGCAGAGGCCGAACCGCCGCCCGGGCGCCCCGTCCCCTTGCCGCATGCCCGCACACTACGGGCGCACCTCGGCAGGACCCGTGGACCGGCGCTTTCGGACGGGTGTCGCCGTTTCGCCGATACCTCAAGCGGATACGGGCCCCTGCCGATTCGGACGAGGTGGAACAAGCAGGGCGGGGAAACCGTCGGCGCCGCGCGGCGTCGGCGCTGGTCGTCGGTTTGCTCGCGGCCCTGGCCGCGGCGGGCTGCACACGTGGTGACGCCGCGCCTCGGGGCACGCTCGTCGCCGTCCACGAGTGGGACTTCAAGCTGACGACGACGCGGGTGCTCGTTCCCGCGGGTCTCGTCACGTTCCGGATCCACAACACCGGTCCGTCGACGCACGAGCTCAACGTCGACCGCACCGACATCGCAGCCGACGCGCTGCCGCTACGTGGCGACGGGCTCTCGGTGAACGAGGACTCGAAGCGGCTGACGAACATCGGCGGCCTCGACGACATCCGCATGGACACGACCCGCGAGCTCACACTGCGGCTCTCGCCTGGTCACTACGTCCTGTACTGCAACCTCGAAGGTCACTACCTCGGGGGCATGTACGCGATCGTGCAGGTGCAGTAGTGGAGATCGACGCCGCGCGCACGCGCTTCGGGCGGATCGTGCGAACGGTTGCGCGCCAGAGCCGCATCGTCGTGATCATCACCGCGTTCGTGATCGTGATCTCGTCGATGGTCGGGTACAACGCGCTCGCGCTGTCGCACGAGCGCGGCACGCCGCTCATCGTCGACGTGACCTCGCGCCAGCGCGCGTTCGTCGAGAGCTACATCAAGGACGTCACCCTCAAGCTCGACGGTCAGGCCGCGGATCCGAGCGAGGACGCGGAGGCGCTCAAGCTGACCGCGAACTCGCTCCTCCACGGCGGCGACGTGCCGTCGCCGCAGGGCGGCCTCGACGACCTCGTGCCCGTGCCGCCACCCGCGAGCCCGGCGATCCGGGTGAAGCTCGCGCACGAGCAGGACCTCATCCATCAGCTGGTCGACCAGGGCACGACGCTGCTCACGATCGGTCACAACAGCCCGTCGTACCAGCCGACGCTCTTCCTCATGCGCGTCACCGGCGCGCAGCTCTCGAGCGTCACCGGCGACGTCGCCGGCGAGGAGGCACTCGTCGCGCACGAACGGCTGAGCCGGCTCGTCACGATCGAGCTCGCGCTCGGTCTGCTCGGCGCGCTCGCCGCGGTCGGCATGGGCCTGCTGTTGTGGCTGTCGGCGCGCAAGCAGTCGGCGCGCTTCCGCTCGCTCGTGCACAACTCGCTCGACCTCATCACGGTCGTCGACGACCACTCGATCGCGCTGTACCAGAGCCCGTCGTCGACGCGTGTCGTCGGCTACGAGCCCGCCGATGTGCTCGGCACGAAGCTCACCGATCTGCTGCACCCGAACGACAAGACGCGTGTCATCCAGGCGTTCGCCGACATCTTCGACCGTCCCGACGAGACCGCGGCGGTCAAGTTCCGTTTGCGTCACCGTGACGGAACGTGGGTGACGATGGAGGGCACCGTCCTCAACCTCGTGCACGACGCGACCGTCGGCGGCTTCGTCGTGAACTCGCGCGACGTGACCGAGCGCGACCGCGTCGAAGCGGAGCTTGCAGCCGCGCGCGACTCCGCACTCGACGCGTCGCGCATGAAGTCGCAGTTCCTCGCGTCGATGAGCCACGAGATCCGCACGCCGATGAACGCGGTGATCGGGCTGACCGAGCTCCTCCTCGACACGCCGTTGACCTCGGAGCAGCGTCGTTACGCCGGTGGGGTGGGGACCGCGGCCGACGGCCTGCTCGGCATCATCAACGACATCCTCGACTTCTCGAAGGTCGAGGCGGGCAAGCTCGAGGTGGAGGCCGTCGACCTCGACCTCGGGATGCTGCTCGAGGACGTCGTCGGACTCTTCGCCGAGACCGCGCAGTCGCGCGACCTCGAACTGCTCGTGCACCGCCACGTCGGCCTGCCCACCGCGTTGCGCGGCGACCCGACCCGGCTGCGGCAGGTGCTCGTCAACCTCATGTCGAACGCGGTGAAGTTCACAGCGGAGGGCGAGGTCGTGCTCGCGGCGTCGCTCGTGCGCGACGACCCGCAGACCGCGGTCGTGCGCTTCGAGGTGTCCGACACCGGCCTCGGCATCGCACCCGAGGACCAACTGCGCATGTTCGACGCGTTCTCGCAGGCCGACTCGTCGACGACGCGTCGCTTCGGTGGAACCGGACTCGGCCTCGCGATCGTGCGTCAGCTCGTCGAGCTCATGGGCGGGCACCTCGGTCTCGACAGCGAGGTCGACCGCGGCAGCACGTTCTGGTTCGAGCTGCCGCTCGAGAAGCAGGACGCGGTCGAGCTGTCGACGGATCCGCAGATCCGCGACCTCAGCTCGCTGCGCGTGCTCGTCGTCGACGACAACGCGACCAACCGTTTGATCCTGCACCAGCAGCTCGCGTCGTGGGGCATGGATTCCGACGAGGAGCCGAGCGCGCCCGCTGCGCTCGCGCGCATGAAGACGGAGCACGTCGGTGGTCGTCGGTACGACATCGTGGTGCTCGACCTCAACATGCCGGAGATGGACGGCCTCGAGCTCGCGCGCCTCATCAACAACGACACCGACCTCGCCGAGGCGAAGCTGTTCCTGCTGAGCTCGTCGGGCAAGGTGAGCGCGCAGGTGGCGAGCGAGTTCCGTCTGAGCGGCGCGCTCGCCAAGCCGGTGCGCCAGTCGGAGCTGTTCGACTGCCTCGTCGCCGGGCTCGAGGGCACGACCGACTTCAGCGGCGGCCCCGCACCCACGACGACCCGGTCGCGCCCCGACGCGGTGCGGCGCAGCGGTCACATCCTGCTCGTCGAGGACAACGCGATGAACCAGCTCGTCGCGACGAAGATCCTCGAGAAGATCGGCTACTCCGTCGACGTCGCCGAGAACGGTCACGTCGCGCTCGCGCAGATCGATGCGAACGTGTACGACGCGGTGCTCATGGACTGCCAGATGCCGGAGATGGACGGCTACGAGGCGACGCGCCAGCTGCGCCGCCGCGAGCTCGACCGCGGTGGTCGCGAACACCTCACGGTCGTCGCGATGACGGCGGCCGCGATGGACGGCGACCGCGAGCGTTGCCTCGCCGCCGGCATGGACGACTACGTCACGAAGCCCGTGCGCGCGTCCGCGGTGGACGCGGTGCTCGCGCGCTGGATCGCCGAACCCGGCGACGCGCCGGCGGACGCCGAAGTCGAACCGCCCGAAGCCGATTTCCCGCTCGACCCGGCTCGCCTCGCGATGCTGCGTGAGCTCGACGGCGGCGACGGCTCGCTCATCAGCGCGGTCGTGTCGGAGTTCGTCGGCGACTCGACCCGTCAGATCGTCGCGGTCACCACCGCACTCCGCCACGGCGACTCCGAGGTCATCGAGCGCGCGGTGCACACGCTGCGCGGCGCGAGCGCGAACCTGGGTGCCACGACCCTCGCCGATCTCTGCGGTGAGCTCGAGGCCTTGGCCCGCGCGTCCGCGCTGGGCATGGCGCCCGAGGTGCTGGACTCCATCCGTTCCGAGCACACCCGCGTGTGCTCGGCACTCGACGCGGTCTTCGTGCAGGCGTGACGATGAAGGTCCTCGTTGCCGACGACGAGACGACGAGCCGCATCCTCGTCCGGCGCGCGATCGAGCGCCTCGGCCACGAGTGCGAGGTCGCGCCCGACGGCGTGACCGCCTGGGGAATGCTCCAGGCCGGCGACTTCGACGTGCTCATCACCGACTGGATGATGCCGGGACTCGACGGACCCGAGCTCTGCCGCCGCGTGCGCGCGTCGGCGAGCGACTCGTACACGTACATCCTCATGACGACGTCGCTCAGCGGTGCCGCCGATGTCATCAAGGGCATGCAGGCGGGTGCGGACGACTACCTCGTGAAGCCGGTGGATCCGTTCGCGCTCGAGACGCGGCTCATCGCCGCGCAGCGCGTCACCGAGCTGCATCACGAGCTCTCGACCGCGAAGCTCTCCCTCGCCAACCTCGCGCGCACCGATCCGCTCACCCAGCTCAGCAACCGGTTGCGGTTGCACGAGGACCTCGTCGCGGTGCACGAGCGGGCGCGCCGTTCGCAGCGGCCGTTCACCGTCGCGCTCTGCGACCTCGACGGGTTCAAGGCGTACAACGACACGTACGGTCATCTTCGTGGCGACGAGGTGCTGCGCGCGGTCGGCCACACGATCGCGCAGCACAGCCGCGCCGGCGACGGCGCGTACCGCTACGGCGGCGAGGAGTTCCTCGTGTTGCTGCCGGAGGACACGCCCGAGGGCGCGCTCGTCGGCATGGAGCGGCTGCGCGCCGCGATCGAGGCGCTCGCGATCCCGCACGCGGGCCGGCGCCCGCCGGGCATCGTGACGATCAGCATCGGGATCGCGTCGTGGCACCCGACGCTCGACGAGACGGTGCCACAGGTGCTCGAGGCCGCCGACGTCGCGCTGTACGCCGCGAAGCAGCACGGTCGGAACCGCGTGGTCGCGCCGGGCGTCGACACCGCGTCGGTGTTCGTGCGCGACATCTAGATCAGTCGTTCACGCGACGAGCTGTCGGACGCGCTCACGGGTTCGTTCGCGATCCCGTCCTGCCTGCGTGAGGATCGGCGGGGGATGCGTGCGCGGTGTCGTCGTGCCGCGGAGCCGACCGTCGGGGTCGTAGAACGAGAGCTCGCCGTTCGGGTCGCCGGTCACCGTCCAGCCGCCTTCGTGGATCAGCCGATGGTGGCCGCGGCCTTTGCACGCCGCGAACCCGTTGTCGACATCGGTCGCCCCGCCGTGCTCGAAGAAGCGCGCGTGGTGGGCTTCGCAGTCGTCGGGGCGGGCAGCGCATTCGGGGAAACGGCAGCCGCCGTCGCGCGCCATGATCGACCGGTACTGGCTGGGCGTGAACGTGCGCGTCGTGCGACCCATGGCGAGCGGCACACCCTTGGCGTCGACCACGAGGATCTCCGAGATCGAGTCGCACGCGATCCGGAGAAGCGTCTCCGGCGAGACTCGGTTGCCGTCGAGCGTGCCGCAGAGTCCGACCGCCTCGCCGCTGAGCGTGTCGACGCCGACGACGTAGATCACGTGCGGCCGGTTCGTGCCCCGCGGCTGGTCGTCGAGGTAGTGGCGGAAGATCTCGGCCATCGCGTCGGACCGCTGCTGCGCCGGCGTCCGGGGATCGCCGGCGGCGTGCGCGCGGACATAGCTGCGTTTCAGAGCTTTTTCGATGATCTCCGCGTCTTCCGTGTCGAAGGTTCCGTCGAGGACCCCGACGCCGCCGACCGTGCGAGAGAAGCGGACGGCGCGTCGATCGTGGTCGACGTCGCAATCGTTCGCGCCGTCGCGGTCGAGGTCGTTGTCGAGGGCGTCGCGCCACTGTTTGCCGACGTTCGCGACGTCGTCGGGTCGGCCCGCGCACGCCACGTCGACGAGTTGCGGCTCGAAGACGGCGAACGGCGCGTCGGCGCCGGCCGCGCTGCGCACCTTCGTCAGCGCGGCGACGTGCGAGGTCCCGATCGCGCCCCGTTCCCACGCCATGCGTGCGATCGGCATCGCGGCGATCTGGCGCGCGACCTTCACGCGGTGGTGTGCCTCACCGCTGGTCGCTCGCGTGTGCGCGGCGAGCCATCCGGCGGCGGAGCGGGCGCCGTCGACCGACCACTCCGCGGCGACGTCGAGCTCGGCCAGCCGCCGGGCGAACTGCGCATCGAGCCGCGCCAGCTCGCGCCACAAGTCGGCCAGCACCGCGCGCTGCGACAGACCGTCGACGTCCTCCGCCGCGAGCTCGTCGATCGCCTCCCGCAACCGTTCGACCGCCCGCGACACCATGCCGTCAGCCTACACGAACACACGTTCGATTACCAGCTGAAAACGCAATGAAAACAGCCGCGATGCTCGCTACCACCGCACGTGGGTGCTGCACGGAGGGCTTCACGAAACGCGATCTCGCGCCTTGCGACACTCTCTAGACTCCGCGGCGATGCAACCGCTCGTGGACGGACCGATCCCGTTCCCGACTCCCGACGTCGAGAACCGTCAGCCCCCGGTTCGTGAAGAGGTCGAGCTGACGATGCGCAGCGTCGCGACCGCGGTCGCGCCCGGTGGTCACCCGAGCGGTCTGACGCCCGTGCAGCGCGCAGTGCTGAACGCGCTCGTCGAATCGATGACCGGTGTGGTCGTCGAGGCGACGGCCGGCGAGCCGGTCGGTCCCGACGAGTTCGGCGAGTCGATGCGCTACCGCAGCGCGGAGTTCCGCATTCGCATGGTCCAGATGATGTTGCTCGCGGAGCTGCTGCTCGTGCCGTTGCCGCCCGATGTCCCCGAGCGCGTCGAGGGCTACGCCAAGCGGCTCGGCGTGTGCGATCAGCTCATGCACGTCGCGCGGCGGCTCTCGCACGGCTCGCTCGGGCTCGCGCTCATCGACTTCCAGCGCTCCGGCTACTTCCGCAAGATCGTCGAACGCCCGCCCGACCACCTCCACACGACGACCGCGCTCACCGATGCGTGGCAGCGCGCCTGTCACGACCCGGACCTCCGCGCGCGCTGGGCCGCGCTCGCGCGGTGTCCCGAGGGCTCGCTCGGGCAGGGCGTGTGGCGCTTCTACACGGCTCGCGGCTTCACGTTTCCGGGTGATCGCGAGAGTGCGCCGCCGATGCTCGCGCAGCACGACTGGGTGCACGTGCTCGCCGACTACGGCTCGACGGTGGAGTGCGAGATCGAGGTGTTCGGCCTCATCTCGCGCTGTAACGACGACCCCGGGGCATTCTCGTTGCTCGCGATGGTGCTCGGTCTGTTCGAGACGGGCTACTTCTTCGACGCCGCGAACGGCTTCTTCGAGTACGACCGGGGACACATCTCGCGCGACCCCGAGCACATGGCCACGCGCCTGGCGGACGCGATGTATCGCGGTGCCAAGCTCGCGTGGCACCTCGACGACCACGGCCGCAGCGACGAGACCGATCTCCTCGCGACGGATTGGTTCGCGTACGCAGACTCGCCGATCGACGACGTGCGCGCCGATCTCGGTTTGCTGCCGAAGTCGCTGCACGCGATCGAGTGCGGTTCCGTGAGTCCGTGGGAGGCCGGCGGCATGTCGCCCTTCCAGTACGCACACGGCCAGGAGCTCGCCGCGTTGGAAGGCCGCCTGTACGACTCGTTCGGCGCGTCTCCGACTGTCGCGTAGTCGCCGACCGTTTTCGTGACGCACGCGCTCGTCGTCGGCGGCACCGGCCCGACCGGCGTGCCGCTCGTGCGGGGTCTCGTCGAGCGCGGCTACGAGGTCACGATCGTCCATCGCGGTACGCACGAGCGCGCGGAGACCCCTGAGAACGTCGTCCACCTGCACCACGATCCGTACACCGACGAGGGTCTGCACGCGGTGTTCGACGGCGCGACCTACGACGTCGTCGTCGCGATGTACGGGCGGTTGCGCCGCATCGCCGCGCGCTCCGAAGGCCGTTGCGGGCAGTTCGTGTCGGTGGGCGGTGTGCCCGCGTACCGCGGCTGGATGAACCCGTTCGTCGACGACGGCGTGCCGATACCCGTCGACGAACAGGCGCCGACCGCCGGAATCGACGACGGCGACGAGAAGGGCTACCGCATCGCGCGCACCGAAGAAGCGGTGTTCGCGCACCACCCGACCGCGGCGCACTTCCGCTATCCGTACGTGTACGGCCCGTACCAGCTCGCGCCGCGTGAATGGCTCGTCGTGCGCCGCGTGCTCGACGGTCGCGATCGCATCATCGTTCCCGACGAGGGACTCACGCTGCACCACCACGGCTACACCGAGAACCTCGCGCACGCGCTCCTGCTCGCGATCGACCGGCCCGACGCCGCGGCAGGGAAGATCTTCAACTGTGGTGACGAAGAGGTGCTGTCGATCCGCCAGGTGATCGACGTCGTCGCGGGCGCGCTCGACCACGAGCTGGAGATCGTGTCGATGCCGTACGAGCTCGCGGTGCCGGCACGGCCGCTGTTGACCCAGCCGCTTCCGACCCACCGCGTGCTCGACCTGACGCGGCTGCGGCACCATCTCGGCTATCACGATGTCGTACCGGCGCGCCGCGCGCTCGCGCACACCGCGCGCTGGTTGGCCGAGCATCCGTGCGAACCCGGGGGGATGGAGGAGATGGTGCTCACCGATCCGTTCGACTACGCGGCCGAGGACGCGCTGATCGCGTCGTGGCGCGCCGCGCGCGCGTCGGTCGACATGCCGACGTTCACGGTCGAGCCCGGCTACGGACTCGCGTACAGCGGTCCCGGCGGTCGGGAGCGCACGAGCTCGGAGTTCGAACAATGAGCCGGCCAGGCGCAGACTGCAGGCGCGGTCGCAGTGCAACCGTCTCGCGGCGTCCGGACCGAGCGCCGGAGGTCGGAGCCGCATGAGGATGGAGCGAGTGCGACCATGAGAACGGACCGACCGCTCGACGGCGTGAAGATCGTCGACCTCTCGATCGCGCTCACCGGGCCCTACGCGGTCGCGCTCCTCGCGGATCAGGGTGCGGAGGTGATCAAGGTCGAGCGCCCGGGCTTCGGCGACATCGGGCGCTACGTCGGAGTGGCGGTGAACGGCATGAGCGCGCTCTACCAGGCGTGCAACCGCGGCAAGCGCAGCCTCGCCGTCGACGCGCACGCGCCCGATGGCCGCGACATCGTGCGCGCGCTCGCGGCCGACGCCGACGTGTTCGTGCAGAACTTCCGGCCGGGAGTGGTCGAGCGCCTCGGCATCGGTCCCGACGACCTGCGCGCCGCGAACGACCGCTTGGTCTACGTGTCGCTCTCGGGCTTCGGCCCCGTCGGCCCGTACGCGCACAAGGGCGCGTACGACACCGTCATCCAGGCCTACGGAGGCTTCGCCGCGAACCAGGCCGCCGCGGGCACGAACACGCCGCAATTCCTCAACCAGACCGCGGCCGACAAGGTCACCGCGCTCTACGCGGCGCAGGCGATCACGGCCGCGCTCTTCGCGCGCGAGCGCGGTGCGGGCGGCACCCACCTCCAGATGACGATGCTCGACGCGGTCGTGTCGTTCCTCTGGGCCGACGCAGCCGGGAACGAGCTGCTGCTCGATGCCGACCGCAGCCGCCCGTCGAGCTTCGTGCAGAACTTCCGGCCGTTTCGCTTCCTCGACGGGTGGGGGATCTGCACTCCGACGTCGGACGCGAACTTCGCGGGCATGTGCCGCGCGTTCGACGTCGGCGGCTACGACGATCCGCGCATCGCGACGATCGTGGAGCGCATGCAGCATCGCGAGCTCACCGGGAAGATCATGGAGCAGTGCTACGCGTCGGCCGCGACGATGACGACCGCCGCCGCGATCGGCGCGCTCGAGGCGGAACAGGTGCCCTGCGGGGTCGTCGTCGCGCCCGACGAGCTCGCGAGCGATCCGCACGCACAGGCGATCGGACTGCTCGTCGACTCCGAGTCGCCGGTGGTCGGCCGCATGCGCCAGCCGCGGCACCCCGCGCAGTTCGGTGAGCACCGACCCGAGCTCGGCGGTCCCGCACCTGCGCTCGGGGCAGATACCGACGCGGTGCTCGAGGAGATCGGATACGGACCGCGCATCGCCGAGCTGCGCGCCGCGGGGGTCGTGGCGTAGGTCGCACGGCACCGGACGCGCTCGCGGCCATCCCGCGTTCGGAGCGGCGAGCGCGACCCGCGATCACGTGACCGTCAGCGTGCCGTGCATGTTCGAGTGGATCTTGCAGTGGAACTTGTAGGTGCCGGTCGCCGGGGCCATGAACGTCGCGGTCTGGCCGGCCTTGATCTGCACGTCGAAACTCTTGCCGTCGTCGGCGGTCACCGTGTGCGTCACGGAGTCGTTGTTCGCGACGGTGATCGTGTTGCCCGCGCTCGCGGATCCCGTCGTGAACACCTGGTTCTTGATCGAGATCGTGTCGGACTTGCCGGAGCCGCTGCTCGCACCGGCCTTGTTGCCGCTGCTCCCACACGCGGAGAGCGCGATTGCGAGCGCGGCGACGGCGGCGAGAGTGGCGATGCGGCGGGGGAGTGTCGTGAGCATGCTGCGACATACGCAGTGGAACCGAACGGGGTTCAGGAGGTCTTAGGCTGAACGCATCACGCGGGCACTCCGAATGACCCGCCGACCTGCCGATCATGCCCTCGAAACCCCCGGGAGGGCCCGTGTTCATCGACGGCTCTGTCCATCAGCTGCCGGACATCGATCAGAGCGAGACGACCGAATGGCTCGAGTCGCTCGACGCGATCATCGACATCAAGGGTCGCTCCCGCGCGCACTACCTCCTCGCGCGTCTCATGGAGCGCGCGCGGGAGAAGGGCGTCGGCGTCCCCGCGATGGTGCAGACCGACTACATCAACTCGATCGCGCCCGAGCAAGAGCCGTGGTTCCCGGGTGACGAGTACATCGAGCGCCGCATCCGCGCGTTCATCCGTTGGAACGCGGTCGCGATGGTCGACCGCGCGAATCACCGCTTCGACGGCCTCGGTGGTCACCTCTCGACCTACGCGTCCGCGGCCGCGCTCTACGAAGTCGGCTTCAACCACTTCTTCCGCGGCAAGGCCGACGGCGGCGCCGGCGACCAGATCTACGTGCAGGGTCACGCCGCGCCCGGCATCTACGCACGCGCCTTCCTCGAAGGCCGCCTCACCGAGGACCAGCTCGACAACTTCCGACGCGAGACCACGGGTCACGGCCTCCCGAGCTACCCGCACCCGCGGCGCATGCCCGACTTCTGGGAGTTCCCGACCGTCTCGATGGGCCTCGGCCCGCTCTCCGCGGTCTACCAAGCCCGCTTCAACCGCTATCTGCTGAACCGCCGGCTCGTCGACACGAGCAAGGCGCGTGTGTGGTGCTTCGTCGGCGACGGCGAGATGGACGAGCCCGAGGCGATGGCCGCGCTCTCGCTCGCCGCGCGCGAGCGCCTCGACAACCTCATCTTCGTCGTCAACTGCAACCTGCAGCGGCTCGACGGACCCGTGCGCGGCAACGGCAAGGTGATCCAGGAGTTCGAGTCGAGCTTCCGCGGCGCGGGTTGGAACGTCTGCAAGGTGATCTGGGGTAGCGCGTGGGACGAGCTGCTCGCGCGTGACGTCGACGGTGTGCTCGTGAACAAGATGAACACGACGGTCGACGGCGAGTTCCAGAAGTACGCGGTCGAGTCCGGCGCGTACATCCGCGAGCACTTCTTCGGTCCCGACCCGCGGTTGCGCCAGATGGTCGAGCACCTCAGCGACGACGATCTGCAGAAGCTGCCGCGCGGTGGTCACGACTACCGCAAGCTCTACGCGGCGTACAAGACGACGGTGGAGAACGAGGGCGCGCCGAGCGCGATCCTCGCGAAGACGATCAAGGGCTGGACGCTCGGTCCCGACTTCGAGGCCCGCAACTCCACGCATCAGATCAAGAAGATGACGATCGCGGAGCGCAAGGAGTTCCGCGACCGGCTGCACATCGACTTCACCGACGAGCAACTCGGCGAGGACGTGCCGCCGTACTTCCACCCCGGCGAGGACTCGCCCGAGTACAAGTACCTGATGGAGCGCCGGCGCGCGCTCGACGGCTACCTGCCCGAGCGGGTCGTGCGGGCCAAGACGTTCGTGATGCCGAAGCCCGAGATCATCGAGCCGTTGCTCGCGGGCACCGGCGAGAAGATCCAGGCGTCCACGACGACCGCGTTCACGCGGCTGCTCAAGATCCTGCTGAAGGAACCGGAGTGGGGCGCGCGCGTCGTGCCGATCATCCCCGACGAGGCGCGCACGTTCGGTATGGACGCGCTGTTCAGCGACTTCAAGATCTACGCGCCGTTCGGGCAGCAGTACGAGCCGGTCGACGCGGGGCTGTTGCTGTCGTATCGCGAGGCGAACAACGGCCGCATCCTCATGGAGGGGATCACGGAGGCCGGCGCAATGGCGTCGTTCACCGCGGCGGGCACCGCGTACTCGACGTGGTCGTATCCGATGATCCCGTTCTTCACGTTCTATTCGATGTTCGGGTTCCAGCGCGTCGGCGACCTCATCTGGGCGTTCGGCGACGCGCGCGGCCGCGGCTTCCTGCTCGGCGCGACCGCGGGTCGCACGACGCTCACCGGCGAGGGGCTCCAGCACTGCGACGGTCAGAGCCAGTTGCTCGCGGCCGCGGTACCGAACTGCCGCGCCTACGACCCGGCCTTTGCGTACGAAGTCGCGGTGATCGTGCGCGACGGCATCGAGCGCATGTACGGACCCGAGCCCGAGGACTGCTTCTACTACCTCACGCTCTACAACGAGAACTACTCGCAGCCGCCGATGCCCGAGGGTGTCGAGGACGGCATCGTGCGCGGTCTCTACCGGTACCGCGAGGCACCGGAGGGTGAGCGCGCGCACCGAGCGCAGATCCTCGGCAGCGGCGCGCTGCTCAACGGCGCGCTCGACGCGCAGCGCATGCTCGCCGAGGACTGGGACGTCGCGGCCGACGTGTGGAGCGCGACGTCGTACAAGCTGCTGCGGGAGGACGCGCTCGACTGCGAGCGCTGGAACCGGCTGCACCCGACCGAGCCGCCGCGGACGCCGTACGTCACCGAGCAGCTCGGCGGGACCGAGGGCCCGGTCGTCGCGGTGTGCGATTACGTCAAGCTCGTGGCCGACCAGATCGGCCGCTTCGTGCCCCGGCCGTTCGTGCCGCTCGGCACCGACGGCTACGGCTTCTCCGACGTCCGCACCGCGTTGCGCCGCCACTTCGAGGTCGACGCCGCGCACATCGTCGTCGCCGTGCTCGACGCGCTCGCGCAGCAGGGGGACGTGAAGGCCGAGACCGTCGAAGAGGCGATCCGCCGCTACGAGCTGGATCCCGAGGCGACCGACCCCAGACTCACCTGAGCTCGACCCGGCCGGTGCCGGTCGGGTCGGCGAAGCCGCAGGTCAGGGGCTAGTTGCCGGCCTGGTGGTCGGGGTCCCAGTCCTCTTCTTCGTCCTCGAAGTCGTCGTCGTCCTCGTCGACGGCTACCGAGCCGTCGTCCAGGACATCGGCGAGCGTGGCGTCGCGCTCCTTGAACAGGCCGTCGTCGTAGCCCTGCTTGAGCTCGCGTGCCTCCCGAAAGCGGCGTGCTCGTCCTTTTCTGGCCACGTCGTCACCTGCCTGTTTCTCGTGCGCACATTCTGCCGCACCGGGCGACACCCATGTGCGAGGTACGGGGGCGTTTTGCCCGTCAGCCGGGGTTGCGCCCTCCCCAGTGGTCGTGGTGGACCTGGGCGCGGATCGGACCGGTCGGCTCGGCGTGGGCGCTCGGGTCGCGGGGCCAGCCCATCGGCACCACGGCGACGGCCGTCACCGAGCCGGGCAGGCCGAGTGTGCGCCGGGCCTGCCACTGCGACCAGATGGGCAGCGTGGTGATGGTGGCGCCGAGGCCGATCGAGTGTGCGGCGAGGAGCAGGTTCTCGAGGGCCGGGAAGACCGAGCCGTAGTAGCGGGCCGCGTTGAAGGCCGGAAAGATCGGCCGCGAGCCGTGGACGCAGGCGACGACGACGACCGGCACGTCCTCGAAGTGGTCCGCCTCCCACTGGCGGGCCGCGATGCCGCCGGCCCGCCGGAGCTTCAGGAGCCGGCGGTAGATCGCCCAGCCCTGGCGGTAGATCCGGGCGAGCTGGTGCTTGCGGTCGCCGTCGCGGAGCACGATGAACTCGCAGCGGCGCGGCGCGGCGCCGATGGCCTGGGCCGCGAGGTCGAGGCAGAGGAGCACGGTCTCGTCGTCGACGGGATCCTGGCTCAGCGGCACCAGGCCGCGCGGCGTCCGCGCGACGTCGTCGAAGGGACGCCGCACCCGATCGCGAACGAGCTCGTACCCCGGCAAGAGCCCCCCTCGAGCCGCCGTCGTGGCCGGTCAGGGTACCTTCCCGCGCATGGCCGACTCCCTGCTCGAGCTCGTCGCCCGCATCCGAGGCGGCGAGATGTCCGCGGTCGAGGCGGTCGACGACGCGCTCGCCCGCATCGACGCCGCCGACTCCGTGCTCAACGCCTTCTGCGAGCTGCGGGCCGACGACGCCCGCGCCCAGGCGCACGCGGTCGCCGACCGGCTCGCTCGTGGTGAGGCGGTCGGGCCGCTCGCGGGCGTCCCGATCGGCGTGAAGGACCTCGAGGACGCGACCGGTTTCCGCACCACCTACGGCGATCCCGCGCACGCGGCCGATCCGGCGGCGACGCGCGACTCGGTCGAGGTCGCGCGGTTGCGCGCCGCGGGTGCGGTCGTCGTCGGCAAGACGAACACGCCCGCGTACGGCTTCCACGCGGAGACGAACAACCTCGTGTTCGGCCCGACGCGCAACCCGTGGGCGACGAACCGCACGTGCGGAGGATCGAGCGGCGGCTCCGCGGTCGCGGTCTCGAGCTCGATGGTCACGCTCGCGACCGGATCCGACGGCGGCGGTTCGATCCGCATCCCGTCCGAGACGTGCGGCATCTGCGGCTTCAAGCCGACGCACGGTGTCGTGCCGAGCGGTGACGAAGCCGCGCCGACGTGGGGTCACCTCTCCACGCGCGGTCCGATGGCGCGCACGTTCCCGGAGATCGCGCTCGCGCTCGACGTCGTGAAGGGCATCTCGACGCGCGACCTGCTCTCGTTCGACCTCGAGGGATCGTTCGCCGACGCGGCGGCGCGCGCATCGGTCGACGGGCTTCGCATCGCGTGGTCCCCGACGCTCGGCTACGCGCGCCCCGACGCGGAAGTGATCGCGCGTTGTGAAGCCGCGTTGCGCGAGCTCGAAGCGCACGGCGCGCGCGTCGTCGAGACCGTCGAGCAACCGTTCACCGTGGCGCCGACCGGGCCGTGGGCGCTCCGCGCGGCCGCGGGATCGTGGGCCGCGATCGCGACCGACGACCCGCAGTGGCGTGAGCGGTTCCTGCCCGAGGCGATCTTCATCCCGCAGTTCGGCGAGCACCTCACCGGCGTGCAGGTGCACGAGGGCGACGTGGGCGCGCACGAGGCGAACCTGCGGCTCGCCGAGCTGTGGGAGCGCGTCGACGTGCTCGTGACTCCGGGCATGGCGACGGTTCCTCCGCGCATCGGCGAGCTCAGCCCGTACGGCGGCGGCTGGGCGGCCGATTACACGCTGCCGTTCAACCTCGTGCGCGCGCCGGCCGCGGTCGTGCCGGCGGGCTTCGTCTCCGACGACGGTGACTCGCTGCCGATCGGTTTGCAGATCGTCGCGCCGCGCGGCGCCGACCTCGCGTTGATGCGCGTCGCCGCAGCTGCGGACGCGGCGCTCGGGTTCAGCGCGCAGCGGCCGCCGGCACCGGTCGCGAGCTGAGCCTGCGCCAGAGCGCGCGGTAGCTGCGGTACTCCAGGCCGTCGGTCACGTAGCCCGAGTCGATCAACGTGCGGTGGTAGCGCGGCAGGTTGTGCATCGGGATACCGGAGTCGACGTGGTGCGCGAGATGCCAGCCGATGCAGTACGGCACCAACGCGAAGCGCGCCAACGGCGACTGGTGCACGGAGTGCGTCGTGTTGCGCCGGTCCGACGAGCGCTCCATGCCGCCGTGCTCCGCGATCGAGCGAAGCCGGTTGATCACGCGCCACACGGTGAGGTGGGGGAGCAGCCAGAGGAACAGGTACAGCCACGGGTGACCGAGCGCGATCGTCGCCGCGAGCAGTACGAGTTGCACGCCGACGATGCGGCGAGCCTGACCGCGCACCGCGGCGTCCTTCGACACGGCACCGCGCAGCAGACCCTTGAGGAGCTTGAACCCGGTCTGACCGGTCGCGTCGCGCACGAGCTTGCGGCGCAGCGAGTCGCGCGAGATCGGGTAGCCGCGATACAGCGGGATATCGGGCTCGTTCGGGCCGAATTCGTCACGGTGATGATTCATGTGACCGCGGCGGTAGAGGTCGATCGGCGTGAACTGCGGGAAGCCGAGCAGCCACCGCCCGACCCAGTCGTTCACGCGGCGGTTGCGGAACAGCAGCCGGTGCGCGGCCTCGTGCATGAGTGCCGCGAGCTGCGCGTTGGCCCGACCCATCAGCAGGAACGCGGCGACCCAGGCGAACGGGTTGTCGAGACGGATCGCGAGCCAGACGATCCCGATCGTCTGCACGAAGACGGACGCGACGCTCACCGCGTTGCGGAGCGAAGGGATGCGGCGCAGGTCTTCGCGCAACGCGGGTGCGGGTCGACCGTTCGGGAGGACCGCGTCGCCGTGCGGCTCGGTGAGGAGCTCGGGGTCGGGGACCATCGTCGTCGCCACGAACGCCGATGTTACACTTTCGGAACGCATGACGCCACGACGTAACACCGCGGTGGGCGGCGCCGGGGCCGACGATCTGCTCGAGCGGCCGCTCGCTGCCCGGTCGGTGATCGGGAGCCTGCTGCTCGGGGTGCATCCGCCCCGGCTGCCCGGCGGCCGGATCGTCGACTGGTGCACCCGCTTCGGGATTGCCGAGGGCACGGCACGCGTCGCGCTGAGCCGGATGGTCGACCGGGGCGAGCTCGTGTCTGCCGACGGCACGTACGAGTTGGCCGGACGCGTGCGCGAGCTCCAGCCCGCGCAGGACTGGAGCCTCGATCCGAGGCCGCGGCGGTGGCGGGGCGGATGGCGTTTCGCGGTCGTCGATGCTTCGGCGCCGCGTGACCCCGCGGCTCGCAATGCGTTCCGGCAGTCGATGCGCAGGGTGCGGTTCGCAGAGCTGCACGAGGGCGTCTGGACGCGGCCCGACAACCTGCCCGCCGAGGCCGCGCCTGCGGAGGCCTGGGCGACGGTCGGGTCACAGTGCACGTGGTGGACGGCGACGCCCGACGACGACGGGGCCGAGCTCGCGCAGCGATTGTTCGCGCCCGACGAGTGGGCCGCGCGCGCCCGCGTCGTGTCGGAGCGGATGGCTGCGCTGACCGCCCACCTCGAAGCCGGCCACGACTCCGCCCTCGCGCCGGGCTTCGTCGCGGGCGCGGCCGCGCTGCAGCACGCGCGTCGCGACCCGATCCTGCCTGCCGACCTGGTGCCCGCAGACTGGCCGGGCAAGGACCTGCGAACCGGATACGCGCGGTTTCAGCGTGCGTTCGCGACCGCGCTGACGGCCACCATGAGCCGCTAGCACGGAGTGTTCGCGCCGGATCGGCCGGGTCGCAGCGCGGCCCGGCGGCGCGGGAGGCTGCGGCGTCAGGAGCGGCGAGCGGAGCGAGCGCGACCGCAAGCTCGGTACCCTGCGACCATGCCGTTCGATGTCGCTGCGCTCCTCAATCAGGTCGACGCGGTGCTGCCCGACGTCGTCACGATGCGTCGTCGCATCCACCGCCATCCCGAGCTCGGGCTCGAGCTGCCGCAGACGCAGCAGGCCGTGCTCGACGCGCTCGCGGACCTGCCGGTGTCGGTGCGCACGGGCAAGGCGCTCACGTCGGTCGTCGCCGACCTCGAAGGCGGCGCGGGCGCGGGTCCGACGATCCTCTTGCGCGGCGACATGGACGCGTTGCCGATGCCCGAGGACACCGGCGTCGACTTCGCGAGCGAGATCGACGGCACGATGCACGCCTGCGGTCACGACGCGCACACCGCGATGCTCGCGGGTGCTGCTCGCGTCCTGTCCGATCGCCGCAACGAGTTCGCCGGGCGCGTGCGCTTCATGTTCCAGCCCGGTGAAGAGGGCTTCCACGGCGCGAAGTTCATGATCGACGAGGGCGTGCTCGACGACCCGCGCGTCGACGCGGTGTTCGGGCTGCACGTCACTCCGAACGCGCCGGCAGGTGTCGTGTCGAGTCGCGGTGGAGCGATCATGGCCGCGCCGGACGTGCTCGGCATCCGCGTGCGCGGCAAGGGCGGTCACGCGTCGAGCCCGTACCTCGCGAACGATCCGATGCCGGTCGCGGCGGAGATCGTCACGGCGCTGCAGGTGTTCGCGACGCGGCGCATCGACACGTTCGATCCCGTCGTCATCACGATCACGAAGATCCGCGCGGGCACCACGAACAACGTCATCCCCGAGGAAGTCCTGATGGAAGGGACGCTGCGTTCCGTGTCGGAGCGCAGCCGCAAGATCGCACTCGAGGGGATCGCGCGGATCGTGCACGGCATTGCGGGCGCGCACGAGATGGACGCGTCGTTCGAGAACGTCGAGGGCTACCCGGTGACGATCAACGACCCCGACTTCGTGCGCTTCACCGAGTCGGTCGCGAAGCGGTTGCTGGGTGAGCAGGCGTACCTGGAGATGCCGGCACCGGTGATGGGCGCCGAGGACTTCTCGTACCTGCTCCAGCGCCGCCCCGGCGCGTTCGCCTTCCTCGGTGTGTGCCCTCCGGACCACAAGCCGACCGACGCGCACGCCTGCCACTCGAACCGCATGACGATCGACGAGTCCGCGCTGCGCAGCGGCGTCGGCATGTACTGCGCGACTGCGCTGTCGTTCCTCGCCGGCGACGCCGCGATGCTCTCGAACGCCTGATCAGCTCTTCAGGATCCACTCGCTCATCGTGTGGACGCGGGTGACGTCGAGGTCGAGCAGGGTCGCGATGTGCGTGAGCATCGTCGACATGTTCGTCTTCATCTGTTCCTCGTCGCCGGCGCCGCAGTAGAAGCGCATCGGGTCGGTGAGGTCGTCGATCGTCGGCCACGCCTCCTCGACGATGCCGAGGTACGGCGGCGCGTCCGGCGTGATCGCGCGTGCGACCGAGTTGCGCACGTAGCGCGCACGCGGCTGGATCTCCTCCGACATCGGCGACTGGCGCGTGTGCCAGAAGTGCATCCATTCCTCGTACTCGGTCCCGCGCTTCTGCTGCAGCAGCGTGACCGTGAGGATGCCGGGCGAACGCGTGCCGTCGGCCCAGTCGCGCGCGCCCGACCATGGGTTGCCGCCGTAGTCGGTGTACATCGACTCGGTGACCAGATAACCGGCGAGGCGCGTGCTGTGCGCGCGCAGGAGTTCCTCGAACGGATCGCGCCGGTCGTACGCGTCGAGCCACAGCGACACGACCGCGCGCACCGGCGACTCGTCGTCGGGCAGGGGCAGTGGCGGCGGCACCTGCGCGCCGGTGTCGTCGGCGTCGATCGTGAGCCCGCACGGCCCGAGCGCGAGCAGTTTCGGCGCGAGATCGGCGAGCAGCAGCTGCTCGGTCTCCTCGGGAAGCTCGGCGTCCGGCGTCCACAGGAGGTACATCAGCTTCTCCACGGGCGCGGACGCTATCTTGGGCGCTCCCTATGGGGGCGGTTAGCTCAGCTGGTTAGAGCGCGTCGTTCACACCGACGAGGTCGGAGGTTCGAGTCCTCTACCGCCCACCGAGTGCGTCAGTGGAACGAGTTCGTGTAGGTGATCGTGAAGGTGCCGGTCGAGCCGGCGGTGTACGGGCTGATGCCGACGCTGCCGATCCCGGCTTGCTCGGCCGTGGGAACGAAGTAGACCTGCGTGTCCGAGCCGTTCTTGAGGTAGTAGGTGCCGTTGATCAGGCCGCCGTTCGCGTCGTACACGCCCATCGCCAGCGCGGCGGCGTCGTTCGGATGGATGAACGTGTTCGTGATCAAGATGTCGGCGGGCTGACCGGCCTTGATCCGGAACGAGTAGAGCACGTGCTGGCCCGCGAACTTCAGGTTGCCGGCCACGGGCTTGGCGAGGGTCAGGCGCCGCTCGGAGTCGGCGGCGTAGGCGAGCGTGAACTTGCCCGTCGTCTCGTAGTTGTACGGCGTGATCACGACGTGCGTGAGCCCGGCTTGCGCGGCTGTCGGTGTGTAGTCGATGGAGTGCGTCTGCCCCGTGTAGAACTGCACGCCGGGCGCGACGCGCACGCCGTCTGCGCCGAAGACGTCCAACGTCATGCCCTGGAACTGCGGCACGAAGTTCCCGTTGAACGCGGCGACGGTCACGTGCTGACCCGCGACCGCAGTGAAGGTGTAGTCGGCGTGCTGGCCGCCGAACCGGAGGTTCGGGCGCACGGCGGTGCCCGACGCGAGCGTGCCGGTGAGATCGCGGGCCATCGTGAGCGTGAAGCTTCCGGTCGCGCCCGCGTTCCACGGTCCGATCACAACGGTCGTCGGTCCCGCTTGGGCGGCCGTCGGTGTGAAGTCGATCTCGTGGTTCTGGCCGGTGAAGATCTGGATGCCGGGGACATCGGCGTCGCCGTGTGAGTCGTAGGCGCTCAGGGTCAGACCGCTGGACTCGGGTGTGACGCTCACATTGGTGGCGGCGAGCGTGACGTGCCGACCCGCGACCGCCTTGAACGTGTAGCTGACGCCGTCGGGTGTTCCCATCACGCCGTTGACCGGGTGGTGGTTCTTGAGCACGCCACCGTTGACGGGCGCGGCGAGCGCCGGCGAAGCGAGCGCGATCGGCCCCACGACGATCACCAACAGCGCGGCCGTGGCCACGACGAACGAACGCTTCACCGACATGAGACCTCCTGGCCCGATCGACCGACCGATTCCCGGGCCGGACGCTACTCAGCGGTGCGGAAGTCCTGGAGGTAGACGGGCGCGAGCGTAGGTGGAACGACGAGCGCGTGGAGCAGGCCGCTCGACAGTGAGGTCGCGTCGATGCCTTCGCCCTCGCCCTTCAGGAAGCCCTGCGAAACCAGCGCGTCGACGTGGCCGGTCTCGAGATCGACGCGGTAGAGCTCCTTGTGGGCGTCGTCGGTCGAGAGCCAGGCCGCGCCGTCGGCGATGTCGGCGCCCTGCACCTTGTCGACGAAGCGGCTCAGCTTCAGCGGCGCGAGTCGCTTCCAAGCGTGCGCGACGTCGTAACGAAGGAGCGCGCCGCCGCCGAACTGGTCCATCGAATAGGCGATCATCGTCTTCGGGTCGACGGTGACGAACGAGTTCTGATGCTGTTGGAGCACGACCGCGGACTCGAAGCGCAGCGTCCGCGCGTCGTACGTCGCGGTCGCCTGATGGCCGAGCGAATAGTTCGGCTCTTCGTACGGCGCGTAGAGCACATCACCGACGATGTCGATGTCGCCGATGTGGTCGTAGCCCTTCGCCAACCACGTGGGTGGGATCGCGTGCGAGTTGATCGCGGTCTGGTGCAGCGCGCCGTCGGTGTGTGCGAGCCAGCGCGTGCCCGAGAAGACCCAACCGTCGCCGAACCGCGCGAGGCCCTGGCTGTAGATCGGGCTGACCGCGGCGCGGTGTGTCATCCGCGCGACCGGCGGAACGGTCGTGGTCGTCGGTATCGCGACGGCGGACGGCCGGGACCCCGCGGTCGATGACGACGAGCTGCACGCCCCGAGCGCCACCGCGATCGCGAGCGCCACGCCAACCCCTCGCATCCTGTGCACGCGACGGATTGTGCTCGCTCGCCGTGATCCGCGCTCGGCGACGCAGTGGGCGCGCCCGGGGCAGAATCCGGGGTATGCCGGTGTCGCGAACCGCTCAGGGCGTGGCGCGGGCGCGCTCGATGATGAGCCGCCCGGCGCCGGCGGGCGGTGACGCCGCAGGCGAGGAGCGGCTCAACGGTGACCTCGCCGCCGAGCTGGCGCGCGGTGAAGCGAGCGCGGGTGACCGGAATGCGGGCGCCGGCATGTTCCACCACCTCGTCGCGCGCACGCGTTTCTTCGACGGGCAGGTGCTCGACGCGATCGCAGCGGACGTCCCGCAGATCGTGATCGTCGGCGCGGGCTACGACGGCCGCGCGCTGCGGTTCCGCGCGCCGGGCATCGCGTTCTTCGAGCTCGACCTTCCCGAGACCCAAGCCGACAAGCGCGCGCGACTCGCGCGGCTCGACGTCGCGTGCGACGACATCCACTTCGTGCCGGTCGATCTCACGGACGGCGACGTCGCCGCGAAGCTCGCGCGGGCCGGCCACGACGCGCAGCGCCCGAGTCTCTTCACGTGTGAAGGGCTGCTGCTGTACCTCGACCGCGACGTGATCGCGCAGCTCTTCGTCGGGCTGCGCGAGCGCGCGGCGCCGTCGGTGAGATCGACGCTCGCGCTCAGCCTCGGGCTCGAGGACCGGGCGGCGACGCCGGCGGCGCGGCTCCGACGCGCGGCGTTCCGCCGCCGGCTCGTGCGCATCGGCGAGCCGGCGCGCACGCGGCTCGCTCACGACGGCTGGGAAACGCTGCTGCGGCAGGCCGGTTGGTCGATCGAGAGCGAGGTCGAACCCCGCGCTCTCGATCCCGAGGCCGCCCTCGGGAGCTCCCTCCTCGTGACGGCGAGCGGGGCGGGAACGATCGCCTGACCGTGCGAGACTGCGCGTTCGGGGTGGTTTCCGAGTCGGGAGCGAGATGCAAGCCGGAGACCGACGGCTCGGCGCGCGGGGTGGACGCTCGGCGCGCCTCGGAGTGGCGGTCGCGGTCGCGGGGATCGTCGCGACGCTGATCGTCGCGTTCGGGCCGTCGAGCCGGTCGAACCGCGCCGCCGCGGGCGAGCGCGCCGCGCCGGCGGAGACGGGCGCGCGTCACGCATCCGCGCGCGTCGCGGTCTTCGGCGACTCCCTCATGCTGCAGGCGGGCAGCGCGGTCGCCGCACTGGGGCGCGCGCACGGACTGTCGGTGTCGGTCACCGCGTACTTCGGCCTCGCGCCGTGCGACCTCGCGCCGCTCGTCCGGCAGTCGATCGCGACGCGCCCGGGCGTGCTGGTGCTCGCGTTCTCGGGCAACAACCTCACGCCGTGCATGCAGCGCGATGGTCGACCGCTCTCGGGCGACGCGTACTACGAGAAGTACAAGAAGGACCTCGGGGCGCTGGTGGCGTTCGCCGCCGCGCGGCACGTGCCGGTCGAGCTCGTCGCCCCGCCCGTGTTCCCCGCGGACCTCGACACGCCGCCGCGGGCCCGGCTCGTCGCGCAGTACGCGCGCCTCGCGCTGGAGCACCCGGGCGTGCGGCTCGTGAAGACCGCGACCGCGCTCGGCGGCCCCGCGTACGTGACCTCGATGCCGTGCGTCACCGGCGAGCGCGCGGCCCTCGGTTGCCAGGACGGTCGCATCGTCACTCGCGACGCGTCGCGCATCCACTTCGACGACCCGCGCACGGTGGGCTGTCCGATCGTCGGTCATGTGTGCACCTACTCCGCGGGCGCGCACCGCTATGCCGCCACGATCGTCGACGGCCTCGCGGCCGTCGCGGGTCTCGACTACCGGCCGGCACCGCCGACCGCGGGGATTCCCGTCGATCTCACGGGGACTCCGTAGCTCGTGGACGTCAATCCGGTCGCCGCCGCGGGATTCGGACGCGCCGCCGACGCGTACGAGCGCAGCCGGCCCAGCTATCCGACCGCGGCGGTCGACCGGCTCTGCACCGAGCTCGGCATCGCCGCCGGCACCCGAGTCCTCGATCTCGCGGCGGGGACCGGCAAGCTCACGCGGTTGCTCGCCGAGCGGGGCGCCGACCTCGTCGCCGTCGAGCCTTCGGAGGCGATGCGGCGGCAGTTCGCGCTCGCGGTGCCCGGAGTGCCGATGCAAGCCGGCACCGCCGAAGCGATCCCGCTCGCGGACGCGTCGGTCGACGGGGTCGTCGTCGCGCAGGCCTTCCACTGGTTCGACGCGCCCCGCGCGCTCGCCGAGATCGCGCGCGTGCTGCGCGTGTCCGGCGGCCTCGGACTCGTGTGGAACGAACGGGACGAGTCGGTCGAGTGGGTTGCCGAGCTCAGCCACGTCATGCGGTGGGACGTGCAGATGCCGTACCGGGTGGGGACCGACTTCCGCGAGGTGCTCGACGGGTCCGGGCGCTTCACGAGTGCGCAGCGCGAGCGATTCAGGTTCTCGCAGAACCTCGATCGCGACGGGCTCTGCGAACGGGTCTCGACCACGAGCTTCATCGCCTCGATGGAGCCCGCGGAGCGTGAGCACATCCTCGACGGTGTGCGCGCACTCGTGGCCGATTTCCCCGACCGGTTCGAGCTGCCGTACGTGACCGAAGTGTTCTGGTGCCACGAGGCGGGGAAGAACCCTTCGACCTGACGCACGCGCGTGCAGGCGTCGCTCCGATCCGCGAGCATCTGGGTGGGTTTTCGAACTGGAGGGTCGCCATGACGGTTGCCGACCTCGTCACCGGCATTCTGGGTTCCGACCTGCCGGTCGCCGTGCGCGCGTACGACGGCAGCACGCTCGGGCCTGCGAACGCGCGAGCCGCGCTCGTGGTGCGCTCACCCGACGCGTTTCGCCGCATCGTCACCGCGCCGGGTGAGCTCGGTCTCGGGCGCGCGTACGTGGCGGGCGACATCGACATCGAGGGCGACATGTTCGCCGCGCTCGAGCTGCGTCATCGCTTTCCGAACGTGTCGTTCGGCGCCGGGCAGATCGCGGACATGGTGCGGCTGCTCGGACCGCAACTGTTCCGCAGACTTCCGCGCGCGCCGGGCGAGGCGCGACTCCACGGTGCCCGGCACTCGAAGGCGCGCGACGCGGCCGCGATCGCGCACCACTACAACGTCTCGAACGAGTTCTACGAACGCCTGCTCGGACCGACGTTGACGTACTCGTGCGCGGTGTGGGAGCGACCCGATGTCGGGCTCGACGCCGCGCAGACCGCGAAGCACGACCTCGTGTGCCGCAAGCTGGGGCTGCAGCCCGGCATGCGGCTGCTCGACATCGGCTGCGGGTGGGGGAGCATGCTGCTGCACGCGGCGCAGCACTACGGCGTCGAAGGCGTCGGTGTGACGCTGTCCGGCGCGCAGGCCGACCTCGCGTCGAAGCGCATCGCGGAGGCGGGGCTCGCGGGCGCGCTCAGCGTGCGCGTGCAGGACTACCGCGACATCACCGACGCACCGTTCGACGCGGTGAGCTCGATCGGCATGTTCGAGCACGTCGGTCTGAAGATGCTCGACGAGTACTTCTCGCGTGCGTTTGCGCTCGTGCGACCGGGCGGTCGCTTCCTGAACCATGCGATCAGCCGCCCGTGGAAGCCGCGCCTGCGCACCCACTTCAAGCGGGGCAGCTTCATCGACCGGTTCGTGTTCCCTGATGGCGAGCTGCACGAAGTCGGTGCCGTCGTGACCGCGATCCAACAGGCCGGATTCGAGGCGCGGCACGTCGAGAGCCTGCGCGAGCACTACGCGCTGACCCTCCGGGCGTGGATGGCGAACCTCGAGAGCGATTGGGAGGCCGCGGTCGCCGACGCCGGTACCGCGATCGCGCGGATCTGGCGCCTCTACATCGCGGCGTCGGCCGTCAACTTCGAGGACGGCAACACGCAGATCCACCAGGTGCTCGCGGTGAAGCCCGATGGTGGCCGTTCCGGGATGCCGCTCCGCGTCGACTTCTGAGCTCGCCTACCAACCCGGCGGCAGGTTCGTGAAGTCGGGCTTGCGCTTCTCCGCGAACGCGGCGAGCGCTTCCTTGTTCGCGGGTCCGGCCATGAGGTGTTGGAAGGCCGCGTTCTCGGCGGCGCGCGCCGCGAAGATCGCGTCGCGATGCTGCGAGTTGATGAGCCGCTTCGACGCGCGCAGTGAGCTGATCGGCTTCTCCGCGAGCAGCCGTGCGTGCTCCATCGCGGTGTCGAGCAGCGCGTCGGGCTCGCACACCTCGAACACGAGGCCGTAGCGCTCGCAGTCCGCCGCCGAGATCCACTCGGAGCTCAGCAGGATCCACGTCGCGCGCTGACGCCCGAGCAGCGTCGGGAACGTGTAGCTCGACGCGGCCTCGGGCGCGACCGCGAGATCGGTGAAGGGGCAGCGGAGTCGCGCGGTCGACGACATGAAGACGAGATCGGCGAATCCGATGATCGTCGCACCGATACCGAGCCCGATGCCGTTGATCGCGAGGAGGAACGGCTTCTCGTAGTCGATGAGTTGGTCGAGCATGCCGACGAAACCGTGCCGGCCCGGTGAGAAGTCGGGATCGCTCGCGTGGCGCGCCATCTCGAAGAGGTCGGCGCCGGCGGAGAACGCGCGCCCCGCGCCGGTCATCAACACGACCGCGACGCCGGGATCCTCGTGCGCCGCGATGAGCGCGTCCGTCACCTCGTCGTAGAGCGCCTCGTTGAACGCGTTCAGCGCCTCGGGCCGGTCGAGCGTGAGGGTGCGGACCCGGTCGGCCGTTTCGATTCGGAGCATCGGAGGAGTCTGCTATCTCTGCCTGGTCGGGCTCGCACGCATCGCCCTCCACGACGCCTCAGCCTCGGAGTCGGCCGGGCCGCAAAGACGACCCGGCCGTTCCGGCGGGCTGGCCTTGTCCATTACGCCGAACGCGGCTTCCGCTCGAGATGCTGCAGCTCGACCATGAGCGGAAGCAGGTAGCCGATGTACGCGTTCGTGAGGACGTAGTCGTCGGTCGCGCCGTGCGTCGTGCGCTCGGAGCGCTCGATGATGCGGACGCGATCGTCGCGCTCCTTCACCGTCGCGGCACGCGCGACGATCGCTTCGAGCTCCTCGACGCTCTCGATCTGCAGACCGAAGTGGTCGAGCGGGGGCGCCTCCATCGCGGGCGTTGCCGGCAGCAGGTAGACGAACTGGCCGAAGGCGCCCGTGTAGAGGATCAGCGGGTCGCCCTTCTCGCCGGTGTTGTCGCCCTCGACCCAGCCGAACACCTCGTGGAAGAAGCCGAGGATGTCGGCGCGCCCGCGCGCGTCGAGCACCCTCGGATCGACGCTGATCGCAACGTGGTTGAGCGTCGGCGGTCCCATCGTCATCCTCCGATCCGCGGCACGACGAGCGCCTTGCTCGCGAGCTCACCCGCGCCGAGCCGCTGCATCGTCGTGCCGACCTGATCGAGCGGGAAGTCCTCGGGCTCGATCAGGAGATCGAGCGGGAGCTTCCCGGACGCGATGAGGTCGAGCGCCTTCGCGAAGCCGTGGTCGTCGTAGTTGTACGAGCCCATGATCGTCTGCTCGAGGATGATCACGCGGTTGTGGTTGACGCGCGGCGCATCGGAGCCGGTGCCGAGGAACAAGAAGGTTCCCGCCCGATCGAGCTGGTCGAGCGCGGCTTCGGCGGCGACGGCGCGGCCCGAGCACTCGAAGGCGAGCGTGAACGCCTCGTCGACGGGGCGGCCCATCGGCGCGCGCGAGAGCGAGTCGGGGCTGACGACCCGCGCCCCGAGCGCCGCCGCGCGCTCCCGTCGCAACGGCGCGGGCTCGCTCACCGTGATGTCGTCGATGCCCGCGGCCCTGAGCACCGCGATCATCAGCGTGCCGACAGGACCCGCGCCGGTCACCAGCACGCGGTCGTCGGGACGCGCGCCGGAGAGCGTGTGCGCGTGCATCGCGACCGCGAGCGGCTCGGTGAGCGCGGCGTCGCGCAACGACACGCCCGCGGGCAGCGGCAACAACGACGACGCGTCGACGTGCTTGTAGCGCGCGAACGCGCCGGTGCCACCGAAGAAGTTCGGTGCCGCGCGTTCGCTGCACACCGACGGTCGCCCCGCGCGACACGACCGGCAGCGTCCGCATCCGGGACGGTCGGCCGCGACGACGGTGGTGCCCATTGGAACGTCGGTCCGTGCGTCGGGCCCGAGCGCGACGAGCGTGCCCGACCATTCGTGGCCGAACACGGCGCCCTTGCGGCCCATCCCTTCGAGCACGAAGTGCAGGTCGGTGCCGCAGATCCCGCAGTGCGACACCTCGACGATCGCGCCGCCGTCCTGCAGCTCGGGCACCGGCAGCTCCTGCGCCTCGACCACGCCGTCGCCGAGGTAGACCGCGGCCGGCATCATCGTGGGGAGCGCGCTCACGCTCATTCGCTCGCGCCTTCGGCCGTGTCGTGGATGGTGGCGTGCGCGTTCACGAGGCACCCACGAGCTGTCCGGGCGTGCGCAGGTAGGCCCCCGCGGCCCGAAGCTGCGCGCCCCACGGCGTGATGATCGCGAGCAGCTCGTCGAAATCGGTGCCGAGCGCTTCGAGCGCGGGCCGCATCTGCGCGTCGGTGCGCCACTCGACCTGCTCGCGCGCGTCGCGACCTGCGGCCGTGAACGCGTCACCGTCGACCCAGCCGCGCGCGCAGAGCCGGTCGAGGGCGGCGCCGAGCTGCTCGTCGCTCCACGCGCGCGTCCGGATGTAGCTGCGCAGCGGCAGGCCGAGGAACAGCTCCGTCAACAATCCGATCTCGACCGCGTCGAGCCCCGTGCTGGTCCAGGCCGCGGTGTGCGCGTCGCCGCGCAGCTCGCGCAGCTCGTCGCCGAGGTGGAAGAAGCGCGTGAGGGGATCGGTGGGGTCGTCCCACTGACTCGTCAGGCCCGCGAAGAGGGGCCGGCCGGCGACGGCGTTCGGCGCGGCGGCGCGTTCGAGGAGCTCCGCGGCGCGCGCCACACCGTCGGGTGCGGGGCCGAGCACGCGTGCGAGTTGGCCGACCGCGCCCGCGCGCCGCGTCGCGAAGATCGTCGGCGCGTCGGTGAGTCGCCAGCCCATCTCGACGCAGGGCGCGACGACCTCGGGATTGAACACGGCGAACGCGGCCGCCACGACGTGCGGCGCGACCTGGCCCATGAGCGAGCCACGACTCGTGAAGTACGCGACCGGATCGGGGAGCGCGACGCCGTCGGCATTGCCACGGCTGCCGGTGAAGCCGAGCGCCTCGTACGCGGAGTGGCACTCGGGCGCGAAGTACACCTGACCGATGCACGGTTCGAGGTGCGCGCCGAGCAGGCGGGCGCGGCGGGAGAGGGTGGCGTCGTCGATCACGCGCACGCATCGTCGCGGGTCGGCACGCGGCCCGGCAACCGCGACCGCGCGGCGGTCGTTACCCTGAGCCGAGCGAACGGGGAGTCGGGGATGGCGGTGGACGTCGGGCACTGGGTCGACGGCAAGGCGTGGGACGGCACGTCGGGCCGGTTCGGCGCGGTGACGAACCCCGCGACCGGCGAGGTGACCGCTCGGGTGGCGCTCGCCGCCGCGGCCGACGTCGACACCGTCGTCCAGAGCGCCCGCGCCGCCGCCCGCGAGTGGCGCTCGGTGTCGCTCAGCCGGCGCGCGCGTGTGCTGTTCGCACTGCGCGAGCAGCTCGAGCAGCGCAAGGACGAGCTCGCCGCCCGCATCACGGCCGAGCACGGGAAGGTGCTCTCCGACGCGCGCGGCGAGGTGGCGCGCGGCATCGAGGTCGTCGAGTTCGCGTGCGGGATCCCGCACCTCCTGGCGGGCGATCACTCCGAACAGGTCTCGACCGACACCGACGTGTACTCGATTCGTCAGCCGCTCGGTGTCGTCGCGGGCATCACGCCGTTCAACTTCCCGGCGATGGTGCCCATGTGGATGTTCCCCATCGCGATCGCGTGTGGCAACGCGTTCGTGCTCAAGCCGTCGGAGCGCGACCCGTCGGCGTCGTTGCTCATCGCGGAGCTGTGGCGAGAGGCGGGACTTCCCGACGGTGTCTTCAACGTCGTGCAGGGCGATCGGGAAGCAGTCGACGCGTTGCTCGCGCATCCCGATGTCGCCGCGATCTCGTTCGTCGGATCGACGCCGGTCGCGAAGTACATCTACGCGACCGCGGCGGCGAACGGGAAGCGGGTGCAGGCGCTCGGCGGCGCGAAGAACCACATGATCGTGCTCCCCGACGCCGATCTCGACGCCGCGGCCGACGCCGCGGTGAGCGCGGGCTTCGGGTCGGCGGGGGAGCGCTGCATGGCGATCTCGGTCGTCGTCGCGGTCGACCCGATCGGTGACGACCTCGTCGGACGCATCGTCGAGCGCATCGACGCGGTGCGGGTCGCCGACGGCACCGACCCCGACGCCGACATGGGTCCGCTCGTCACCGGCGCGCACCGCGATCGCGTGGTGTCGCTCGTCGACGCGGGCGTGGCGTCCGGTGCGGCACTCGTGGTCGACGGCCGGGGCCTGAACGTGGAAGGCCGCGCCGACGGCTTCTGGCTCGGGCCCTGCCTGTTCGACCACGTCCGCCCGGACATGTCGATCTACACCGAGGAGATCTTCGGCCCGGTCCTGAACGTCGTGCGGGCCGGCTCCTACGAGGACGCCGTGCGGCTGGTGAACGAGAGCCCGTACGGCAACGGCGTGGCGCTCTTCACCCGTGACGGAGGCGCCGCCCGCCGCTTCCAGTTCGAGGTCGAGGCCGGGATGGTGGGCATCAACATCCCGATCCCGGTCCCGATGGCGTACTACTCGTTCGGCGGGTGGGGCGCCTCCCTGTTCGGCGACACCCACGTCCATGGGGCGGAGGGCGTCCGCTTCTACACCCGCGGCAAGGTCGTGACCAGCCGCTTCGCCGACCCTGCGACCCGTGGGCCCGACCTCGGCTTCCCCCAGAACCGTTGAGCCCGGGGCTCGCCGCGGGTATGGCTCCGGTGTGCGACGGATCGCGCCCGGAGGCGGCCACGGAGAGTATTGCCGTTGTCCTCTAGCCGTGACCGGTTCCTGCCGATCTGAGTCCCGATGATGGCCGTTCCGCTTCCCGAGGCCGACCGCCGCCGCCTGCTCGAGATCAGGGGGCTGCATCCGGCCGTGCCCGTGCTGGTCCTGCACCCGTTGCTGACCGTGGTCACCGGGTTCGGTCGCGACGCGTCCGACACCGTGGTGGAGAGCCTCGGCCGGCTCGGCGCGCCGCTCGGACCCGAAGCGACGGGGACGATCGAGATCGGCGGCCGGGTGCTCGAGCTGCCCGAAGCGCTCGCCGCCGCCGACGAGCGGCCGTTCGTGCTGCGCGGCCCGATGCTCGTGGCCGAGATCGCTCGCAAGCGCGCGGCCGACGCCGCGGCCGACGTCGGCAAGCGCGCCGCGCGCGCCTCCCGCCGTGAAGCCGCGCTCGCGCGCCGCGATCAGCTGGTCGACCGGCTCGAGCAGCTGTCGATGCGCGCCGACGACATCGAAGCCGAGATCACGCAGGTCGCGGGGGTCGACGACAGCGAGCTCGAGCGACTGCTCGCCGCTGCGCGCGTGCCCGACTCGATCAGTCCCAACCCGCTGATGAGCGCGCTGGTCGACGAGTGGGACGCGCTCGTCGTCGAGCGCAAGGCCAGCAGCGGTGGCCCGACCGTCGAGCGCGCCGAAGCCAACCTCGAGGCAGTTCGGACGCGCATCGCGCAGCGCGAGGAAGCCGACGTCGAGGCCTCGGCCTCGAAGATCGATCCCGCCTCGGTGCGGCGGGTGCAGGAGGCGCACGCCGCGGTCGAGCGGCTCGCGTCGGGACTCGACAACGCCCGTCGCGGTGAGCGCAAGGCGGCCGGTCAGCTCGTGGCCGAAGCCGTCGAAGCCGAACGGGTCGCGCTCCGCGAGATCGGCTTCGAGAGCTACGCGACGTTCCTCCTCGCGATGGCGGAAGGCCGCGGTCAGGACGACGCCGCGCACGACGAGGCCGCGCTCGTCACCGCGGACGCCGCGCTCGCGCGCGCCCGCGACCGCGAGCAGGTGTTCGTGCTGCTCTCGGAACGAGAGCTCGACCTGCGCGCGCGCGTGGCGCGGCTGCTGGGCCGGTTGCCCGGGCCCGACGTCGGCGCGGAGCTGCGCACCGGGCTCACCGAGACGCCGTCGAACGCGGCGCGCGACCGGCTCCGAGCTGCGCTCCGGGAGGCCGAGGTTCCCGCCGGGGACGACCCGATCGTCGCCGCCGAGCGTCACCTCCAGGGCGGCCAGTCGCGCCGCGCCCACCACTCGGCGTTGCGCGCCGAGCTCGAAGAGATCGAAGCCGAAGGCACGCGCCTCGACGAGCAGCTCGACCTGGCCGAGAACGAGCTCGCCGCCGCAGAGCGCGACCTCATCGCCAGCGTCAGCGGCGGCACGCTCGCGGGACGTGAAGCGCCGGTCACCCTCGGCACGGCGGAGCCACGGGAGCTGACCGACGCGATGAGCGTGCTCGTCGAGCTCTCGGGTCCGCCCGTGGTCGTCGGGGAGTGCTTCGACGACGTTGGCGGGAACGCGCTCGCGACGCTGCTCGACACGTTGTCGACGCTGTCGCGTCGTCGCCAGGTCGTCATCGTCACCGAGGCCGACGCGGTCGTGCGCTGGGCCGAGGAGCTCGGTATCAACGGGGTCGTCTGGACGCCGGCCGACGTCGAAGCGGCGCAGTACGAGGGCGTCGAGCCCGCGGTCGACGAGGTCCCCGAGATCGAGGCCGAGGTCGCGGTGGCGCCGACGTTCGAGGCCGAGGTCGCGCCCGCGGTCGCGTTCGCGACCGAACCCGAAGTCGTCGCGAGCGTCGAGATCGAAGCCCCCGAAGCCCTTGAGGTCGCCGACGTTCCGGCGGTGCCCGAGGTTCCCGCCGCTCCTGGCGCTCCTGCCGCTCCGGCCGCGGCGCAGGTCGAGGTCGAGGCGGTCGTGGTGGCCGAGCCGGTCGTGGTGGCCGAGCCGGTCGTCCCGGTGGAGCCCGCGTTTGCGAGCCTGCCCGAGTCCGAGCCCGAGCCCGAGCCCGTACCCGAAGTGGTGCGCGAGCCGTCGCCCGATGCGAAGCCCGCCCTCGCCGGTTCGGCGATGAGCGACGACGCGCCCATCGTGCGGTCCCGCCCGGCGTGGGCGCCCGCGCCGACGAAGCTGCGCTTCGGTTGGGAGGGGTCGGCGCCCGCCAGCGGCGACGTCGCCGCCGCGGCCGACTCGCGGCCCGCCGCCGACTTCTTCGGTGACACCGAGGCGCTCGCCGCCGCCAAGCGGCTCGCCGAGCAGCCCGTGCCCGACTTCTTTGCGCACCGGGCGGAGCCCGAGGTCACGCAGCCCGAGCCGGCCGCGCCCGCGGAACCGGTCGTTGCGAACGCGCCCGAGCCGGAGCCCGAGCCCGTGACGCCCGTCGCCGCCGTGCCGCAGGCGCCGGTCGCTTCGCGGCCCGTCGTCGAGGCGCCGGTGGCCGAGGTGCGTCGACCCGCGCTCTTCGACCGCGAGGCGCACGAGGAGCCGAAGCCGCCCGCCGCGAGCACGCCGGCGCCGCCGGTCGAGGCCGTCGAACCCGCCCCGCCGGCGCCGCCCGTGGAGGCCGTCGCGGCTGCGCCCGTCGAGTCGCCGATCGAGCCCGTCGAGCGGACGCAGGCGAAGCGCAACCCGCTCGACGACCTGTTCGTCGACCGCGAAGAGGTCGTCGCCCGCCGCGAGCCGAAGGCCAAGAAGGCGCCGAAGCCGAAGCCCGAGCCGAGGGCCAAGCGCGAGCCGAAGCCCGAGCCCCAGCCGAAGATCCGGCGCGAGGAACCGCAGCCCGATCGCGCGACGGGTCCGTGGAAGCCGCCGCACACGCGCCGGCGCAAGCACAAGCCCGTCCCGCAGGCTCCGCCCTGGGAAGGTCGGTTCGACACCTCGCGCGAGCGGGACGCGCCGATCGAGCCCGCCGCGCCGCTGCCGTCGGGCTCCGAACCGCTCGCAGTGTGCGTGCGTCACGTCGGTGTCGTCACCCGCAAGCGGTGCGCGCGTTGCGGCGAGCCCGCGTGCGACGAGTGCCTCGTGACCCCGCGGGGTCGCCGGAGCTCGATGTGCATCGAGTGCGCGATCCTCGAGGCCGGTGTGCGCAGCCGCCGGCGCTCGCGCGGCTAGCGAACCATCGCCGTAGGCTGCCGCGGTGGCGAAGTCGATGCGCTCGCGATTGCGGGCGTCGGGTGATGCCCCGCTCGATTCGGCCACCGACCGCAAGCTCGGGCTGCGCGACAAGTCGACCACTGCGCCCCTCGCGCAGGCGCACGTCGACCGGCTCGCGCTGCTGCAGAACCACCTGTGGGGCGAGCGGCGCCGGAGCGTGCTGCTCGTGCTGCAGGGTCTCGACGCCGGCGGCAAGGACGGCACGATCCGTCACGTGTTCTCGGGTGTGAACCCGCAGGGCTGCCGGGTCGCGTCGTTCAAGGCACCGAACGACGTCGAGCGCGAGCACGACTTCCTGTGGCGCGTGCACCGCGTGTGCCCGCGCAAGGGCGAGATCGGGATCTTCAACCGGTCGCACTACGAGGACGTCGTCACCACCCACGTGCTCGGGCTCATCGACGACGACGAGCGCGGGGCGCGCTTCGGGATGATCAACGACTTCGAGCACCTGCTCGTGTCGCAGGGCACCGCGGTCGTGAAGGTCTTCCTGCACATCTCGAAGGCGGAGCAGCGGCGCCGCCTCCAGGCGCGCGTCGACGATCCCGAGAAGCGCTGGAAGTTCGATCGTGCCGACCTCGAAGCCCGTGAGCACTGGGACGAGTACCAGACCGCGTACGCCAAGGCGATCACCGCGACATCGACCGCCGCGGCGCCGTGGTACGTCGTGCCCGGCGATCACAAGTGGGTCCGCAACTTCGCGATCTCCTCGATCATGGTCGAGGTGCTGGAGGAGATGAAGCCGCAGCTCCCGCCCGAGCCGCCCGGCGTCGAGGGCACGGTGATCCCGTAGCTCCGGTCGCGCGCGGCGCTCCGCTCGCCGCGGCGCGGGGACCGGGTGCCGTACTGTCCCGACGATGAGCGCACCGTCACCCGAACAGATCCGCGCGACCGTCGGCGCCTATGTCGCCGCGTACAAGGCGAACGACCGCGACGCGCTGCTCGCGTGCTTCGCACCGACCGCCGAATGGACCGACCCGGTCGGCACCCCGACCCATCACGGTCACGACGGCGTCGGCGCGTTCTGGGACACCGCCCACTCGATGGCCGACTCGATCGAGCTGCGGCCGATCCACGTGCACGTGTGCGGCACCGAGGCGGCGCTCGTGATGGAGATCCACACAGTGGTCGGCGGAGCCGGGATGGTCATCGACGCGGTCGACGTCTTCTCGTTCGACGGTGACGGCCGGATTGTCACCGGCAAGGCCTACTGGGAGCTGGAGAAGGCTCGCCCGGCGTCGGCGTCGTGACGCCGGGAGCGGGTCTACGACTTTCCCGGGGGTCTCCGCGTCGGCCACAATAGATACGCGATGCACGTTGACTCCCGTGACTCCATCTCGCTGAAGCCGGCCGAGCTCGACGAGTTCGGATTGCTCCTCCAGTCAGCCGGCCTCCCTCTGAAGGACGAGCAGCTCGATCATCAGGTCGAGCATTTCCCGTTGGCCGTGCTGGTCACCGTCGACGGCGACCTCCAGTCGTTCATGTTCGGTTCGCTCGAGCGAATCGGGGGCACGCCCTCGATCCTCTGGGGCCTGGGCGCGAGCCGGAAGGGCAAGAACGCGGCCGCCGCGCTCAAGCTCATGACCGGTGAGCTCGCACGCCGCGCCGCGATCTCGTTTCCCGACGAGGACGTGCTCGTCGCGACGCGTCTCGCGCATCCCGCGGCGTACACGCTGCTGACGAGCTACACGAACGTCGTGCCGCGTCCCGCGTACAACCCGTCGGGCGAAGAGCGCGCGTGGGGTCGCAGGCTCGCGAAGCGCTTCGGCAACGAGGGTCAGTTCGACGACCGCACGTTCCGCATCAAGGTGCCCGGTCGTCGCCCGTCAGTCGTTCCGATCCTCGACGCCGCGCCGGTGAAGGCGACCGGCGGCGCGAAGGTCGTCGAGCTCGTCGGCAGTCACGAGCCGGCCAAGGGCGAGGCGATGATCGCCTTCGGTTGGGCCGTCGCCGAGGCCCTCGCCGACGGCAGCTTCACCGTCGTCGCGGTCTGAGCTCTCTGAGCTGTCTGAGCTCTCTGGTCGCACTCGCTTCGCTCGCCGCTCCCGACGCGGGATGGGAGCGGCGCGGGCGATCCGCGAAGCGAACCGCCCGGTCGGGTCAGCTCGTCACGCCCATCACCCGGTCGAGCTCGGCGCGGAGCGCGTCGGGTTCGGTGACCGGCGCGCGGCAGGCGAAGCGCTCGCACACGTAGGCCGCGGGTCGGCCGTCGACGAGGGGACGATCGGCGAGCAGCGGGCTGATCCGTGCGTCGTCGGCGCCGGGCGCGGCGACGAGCACGACCGCGGTCGGGAGGAGTCGACCCGTGACCGCGCGCCGGAGCGCGGTCGTCGCGGGGTCGTCGGGCGCGCCGACGATCGCGATCTCGAGCGGCGCGCTCACGCGCCGTTCGATCGCCTGGAGCAGCTCGCCGAACGCGACCGCGTGCTGTGACGCGAGCGGCGCGAGCGCGTCGACGACCTCGGCCGCGAGGGCTTCGTAGCGCGGCTCGCCGGTGAGCGCGGCGAGACGGAGCAGCGCGTGCGCGGCGAGCGAGTTCTCCGACGGCGTCGCGTTGTCCTCGTAATCCTTGGGCCGCACGATCAGCGCGGGCGCGTCCGAGCCGGTCGTGAAGAAGCCGCCGGCGTCATCGTGGAAGAGGTCGACGAGCGCGTCGGCGACCGCGATCGCGTCGGTCAGCCCGGCAGGGTCGTCGATCTCGGCGAGCGTGATCAGCGCGGCGAGCAGGGCGGCGTAGTCGTCCGCATACGCGAGATGACGGGCGCGGCCCTGACCTTCGAGCTCGGGCGCGGTCTCCTGCCACGAACGCAGGAGCCGGCCGTCGGCGCGGCGGAGGCTCGTCAGGAGGAAGCGCGTGGTCTCGCGCGCCGCGTCGATCCACTCGGGGCGGTCGAACGCGGCGCCGGCCTCGGCGAGCGCGCGCACCGCGAGCGCGTTCCAGGCGAGGAGAACCTTGTCGTCGAGTCCGGGGCGCACGCGTTGCTCGCGGTGCGCGAGGAGCGCGGCGCGGGCGCGCTGCACCGCGTCGGGCGGTTCCTCGTGCGGGTCGACGACGTGGAGGATGTTGCGGCCCTCGAAGTTCCCGCCGTCGGTCACGCCCCAGTAGCGGATCGCCTCCGCCGCGTCGTCGCCGCAGACCTCCTCGAGCTCCGCGCGCGACCACACGTAGAAGCGGCCTTCCTCGCCTTCGGAGTCGGCGTCCTCCGCGGACGCGAACCCGCCGCCGGGGCGGCGCAGGTCGCGCAGGAGGTACCCGATCGTCTCGTCGACGACGCGCGCGTACCGTGCCTCGCGCGTGATCAGCCAGCCCTGCGTGTACGCGCGCAGGAGCAGGGCGTTGTCGTAGAGCATCTTCTCGAAGTGGGGCACGAGCCAGTACGTGTCGGTCGAGTAGCGCGCGAAGCCGCCGCCGAGCTGGTCGTACATGCCGCCCGCAGCCATCGCGTCGAGCGTCGTCGTGATCATCTCGAGGCTCGCGAACGTCGGATCGACCGCGGCGCGGCCGCACAGGAACGCCAGTGCCATCGCGGGCGGGAACTTCGGTGCGCGCCCGAAGCCGCCGAATCGCGGATCGAAGCTCGCGCGCAAGCTCTCGACCGCGTTCGTGAGGACCGACGCGTCCGGCTCGCCCGTACTCTCCGGGACGATCGAGCGCGCGATCGCGCCCGAGATCTGATCTGCGGCGTCGAGCAACTCGTCGCGGCGCGTGCTCCACGCGTCCGAGACCGCATCGATGACGCGCGTGAAGCTCGGCATGCCGTGCCGCTCGACGGGCGGGAAGTAGGTGCCCGCGTAGAACGGCCGGCCGTCGGGAGTGAGCCACACGCTCATCGGCCAGCCGCCGCTGCCGGTCAGGGCCTGCACCGCCTGCATGTACACCGCGTCGACGTCGGGGCGTTCCTCGCGGTCGACCTTCACGTTCACGAAGCGGTCGTTCATGTGCGCCGCGATCGCGGGATCCTCGAACGATTCGTGCGCCATCACGTGACACCAGTGGCACGCGCTGTAGCCGATCGACAGGAAGATCGGGCGGTCGAGCTCGTGGGCCCGCGCCTGCGCCTCGTCGCCCCAGGGGTACCAGTCGACGGGGTTGTCGGCGTGCTGCCGGAGGTACGGGCTCGACTCCTGCGCGAGCCGGTTCATCGCCCCTCGGTGCCCGGTGTCGCGCCGAGCCGGTCGATGGCGATACCACGCGCCCAGCGGTAGTCGGGCTTCCCCGAAGGCGAGCGCACGATCTGATCGACTGCGACGACCTCGCGCGGGACCTTGTAGCCCGCGAGCTGACCGCGCAGCCGCTCGCGCAGCGCGTCGCGGTCGGGCTCGGTGCCGTCGCGTGTCTGCACGACGGCGACGACCCGCTCGCCGAAGCGCTCGTCCGGTACACCGACGACGACGGCATCGAACACTACGTCGAGCGCCTTCAACGCGGACTCGACTTCCTCCGGGTACACCTTCTCGCCACCGGTGTTGATCGACACCGAGCCGCGCCCGAGCAGCGTGATCGAGCCGTTGTCCTCGATGCGCGCGTGATCGCCGGGCACGGACCAGCGCACGCCGTCGACGGTCGGGAACGTTGCTGCGGTCTTCACCGGGTCCTTGTAATACCCGAGCGGGATGTGACCACGCCGCGCGAGGAGTCCGATGACGCCGGCGGGCAGCGGGTGCAGCTGCTCGTCGAGCACGGTGGTCTCGTCGTTCACGGTGAACGTCGGTGCCGGCGCGATCGGACCGCCGGCGACCGTGATGCTCTGGCCCTGGCCGCCGGTCTCCGATGCGCCGAAGCCGTCGACGACGAGCACGCCGGGCAGCCGCTCGACGAGTGCGCGCTTCAACGCGGGCGAGAGGATCGCGCCGCCCGAGAGGATGACGCGGAGCGACGAGAGGTCGATGTGCGACGCGTTCGGTGTCGCGTCGGAGTCGAGCGCATCGAGCAGCGGACGCGCGAACGCGTCGCCGACGATCACGAGGAAGCTCGCCTGCTCGCGCTCGATCAGGCCCCAGAGCTTCACGGGCACGAGCGTGTGCTCGGTCGGGATGACGACGCTGCCGCCGAGGAACAGCGTGGAGAACGCCATCCAGTGCGCGGTGCCGTGCATGAACGGGCACGCGGGCACGCAACGGGTGCGGGGAACGAGGCAGCGCTCGGCGATCTCCTCGGGCGTCGCCACCGGTGCGCCGCCACCGCCCGCGCCACCCATCGCGCCGAAGAAGACGTCCTGGTGGCGCCACATGACGCCCTTCGGCATCCCGGTCGTGCCACCGGTGTAGAGGATGTACAGGTCGTCGTTCGAGCGCGGCGCGAAGTCGCGCGCCGTGGGCTCGGCCGCGAGCGCGGCTTCGTACTCGACCGCGCCGAGCCCGTCCGTGGTCTCGAGGTCACCCGTGCCGTCGTCGACGCACACGAACGTCTCGAGCAACGGCAGCGACGCGCGGATCGCGTCGAGCTTCGGCGCGAACTCGGCGTGGAAGACGACGGCGCGCGCGTCGCAGTCGTTGAACAGGTAGCGCAGCTCGTCCTGGACGTAGCGGTAGTTGACGTTGATCGGCACCGCGCGGATCTTGAACGCGGCGAGCATCGTCTCGAGGTACTCGGTCGAGTTGTAGAGGTAGACCGCGACGTGATCGCCCGGGCCGATGCCGCGCGCCGCGAGCGCGTGCGCGAGTTGCGTCGCGCGGCGGTCGACATCGGCGAACGTGTAGCGACGAGTGCCATCGACGACGGCCGCGCTGTCCGGCACGGTGTCGGCGACACGTTCCCAGAGATCGGCCAGGTTGAACTGCATCCGTGCTCCGCTCGGACCGGTATGCGGTCCGCGGACCGTAGTGGCCGACCGCGCGAGCGGTCGATTCTCATGGTCGGGCTCGCAAGCTTCGCCCTTCTCGACGCCTCAGCCACGGGTCGGACGGGCCGAGGAGCGACCCGCCCGTTCTCGCGCGTCCGACGCGCGAGAACGCTCACACGCCAAGACGACGCAACGCGGCGTCGACGGGGGCGAAGGCGCGCGCCGCGAAAGCCTCGTGATCGGCGCACGTGGCGGCCTGTTCCCAGAGGTCGGCTTCGACGGGTGCGAGCTCGGCGCGGACGGCGGCGAGCGCGTCACCGTCGGTCTCGACGCGGTCCCGCAGCGCGGCAAATCGCTGCCACTGGCGCGCGTCGGCGAGCTCGGGTGCGACGAAGGGTGGGAACGCGGGCACGAACACGCTGACGCACGGGCTGCCGAGCGCGAACCAGGCGCGAACCGGTTCGTCGGGATCGACGGGGAGGTCGCAGACCATCGCGGCCGTGGTCGTGTCGGCGCCGCGCGTGTGCATGCACACCGTGATGCCCGCGAAGTCGTCGCCGATCTCGATCGGCGGCGCGTCGGCGTCGCGCGCGTCGGCTCCCGGCGCGCCCCAGGGTCGGCGCCCGTGATGCCGCAGCGTCGTGACGAGCTCGCGCGGTGTGGACGCCGAGCTCACGCAGGCGCGCGTCGCCGCGAGACGGTGGTCGGCGATGCCGGTCGGGATGCGTGGGCTGCGCCACGAGTCGATGTCGGTGCCCGGTGCGACGTCGTCGGACGCGACGGTCCAGTCGGTTCCGATGCTCACGCGGTTCGAGATCGAGTCGCCGGCCGCCGCGGGCCGGGCCGCGTAGCGCCGACCGCTCGTCTCCACGATCCACGCGCGCAGCGGATCGGCGATCAGGAACGACGACCAATACGGCGTGTCGCGGTCGGCCTCGCCGCTGCCCCCCTGACCGTGCTCCGCGAGCAGCGCCGTGAGTACCACCAACCCCTCGTCGGCGTCGCGCGCGCGATCGAGCACGAGCGCGACGAGGTCCATGCCGATCAACGCGGGCGGCTCGCCGCGCGGATCGTCGATCGTCCAGATCTTCTCGTTGCCGATCGCGACGCGATGCTCGTTCACGCCGTGCTCCGCCCCGCGCAGCCACGTGGGGCGCGACACGATCGCGGCCGCGCCGCCGGTGTCGGGGACGGTGACGTATTGCATGCGCAGTCCGCCCGCGCTCGAAGCCCGCCGGGCGCGGGACTCGACGACTTGGGGCTCGTCGAACGGCCGGTCCGAGCTCTTCGCGAACAGCATCCGGTCGGGCAGCCGGACGCAGAGCGTGTCGCACACGACGGACGCGGCCGGTTACGCGAGCTGCGCGGCGAGGTGCTTCGGCGTGAGCGGCTCGCCGGTCGCGCGCCGGATGAGCTCGTCCCAACGGACCGCGGCGCCGGGCCGGAAGATGCGGTCGCGCAGTGTGCGCCCGACGTCGGGCCGGTCGACGAGACCGCCGTGCTCGCGCCGCAGCATCGCCTCGACCTGCGACGCGACGAGCTCGCCGTACAGGTAGTTCTGGTAGTAGACGGGCGCGACCGCGAGGTGGATCTTGGCGGCCCAGTCGGGCCCGACGCGACCGGGCGGCCGGTGGACGAGCTGGAAGCGCTCGACGAGCTCCCACCAGCGGTTGTCGTGGTCGGCGTTCGGATCGGCGTAGAGCCCGCGCTCGAAGTTCGTCATCACGAGGACCCAGCGCGCGAACACCAGCAGCTGGGCGCGGCGCGCGTCGGCGAGGGCGCCCGCGCGCCGTTCGACCTCGGCGGGCGCGACACCCACGACGGTCGTGAGCCACTCCGGGTCGCGCGAGCGGCGACCGAACAACATCGCGACGCCCTCGGTGGTGAGGGAGTGCATCGTGCGCAGCGTCCACGGGAGCGTGCGGTCGACCTCGGCGAAATACGTGCCGTGACCGAACTCGTGCAGCAACGTCTCCATCCAGCGTTCGGACGGCGTGATGTTGCAGAGCACGCGCACGTCGCCCTCGCGGTCGATGTCGGTGCAGAAGGCGTGCTGGTTCTTGCGCTCGCGCGGGTAGAGGTCGCTGCGCGTGAGCACCGGCGCGACGTCGAGACCGAGGCCCTCGTAGCTGCGCACGACGAGCGCCTCGAGGTCGCGGCCTGCGAAGACCGCGTCGAGGTCGGCGAGCTCGCCGACCGGCGCGGTCTGGAAGAAGGGGTCGTCGTAGTGCCAGGGTGCGAGCTCGCGCACCGCGATACCGAAGCGATCGGCGAGCCGCACGTCGAGCTGCGACTTCCACGCGCGGAACGGCGCCGCGGTCGCATCGTCGACGGCGGTGAGGGTCGCGAAGAGGCGGTCCTCGTCGAGCTCCGACGTGCCCAGCGCGAGCGCGAAGTGGTCGCGCCATCCGAGGGCGCGGGCGGCTTCGTTCCGGCGCCGCGCGAGCTCGCGCAGGCGGTCGGCGACGGCGGCCCCGATCGTCTTCGACGCCTCCCACGCTCGCTCGCGGAGCCCGACGTCGTCGCTCGTCCGCAGGATCTCGGTGATCTCGTTGTCGTCGACCTGCTCGCCGTCGACCTCACCGCGGTGCTGTGCGAACTCGGACTCGACCGCCACCTGCAGGTCGACGATCGCGCGGCGCAGCTCCGACGGAACCTGGTTCGGTGCGAGCCAGTCGTGCACGACGTCGAGCTGGCGCGCGACGGTCGGGTCGAGCCCGGCTTGCGAGCGCGCGGCACGGACGGCACCGAACAGCTCGGGTTCCGCGAGCACGTCGGAGACCGCGAGGTCGGTCGTCTTGCGACGGGCCTCGGTCTCGTCGCGCGCGTCGACCGCGGCGTCCCACCACGCGGCTTCCGCCGCGACGACGAGCGGACGCAGCCGCTCCTCGATCTCGGTGACGAGCGGCGCGTCGCCGATGTTCATGCGGCTCCGACCTCCGGCGCTCGATCCGCACGGTGCGAAGGACATTCCGATCCCTCCGTGCCTGCGGTCTGCGCCGTGCTCATCGTGACGTTGCGACTACCGGAACCAGATGCGCTGGTAGCTGCGGCTCATCGGGTGCAGGAGCAACCCGAGGAGCGCGCCGCCGAAGATCAGGTCGATGAGCGGACCGAAGTTCGTGAGCGCACCGAAGCCCCACGCCCAGAGCAGCAAGCCGACGCTCACGATCGAGGCCGCGAGCGCGAGGCCGTACCCCCAGCGCTTGTCGTTGGCGATGCCGAAGCCGCCGACCACCATCGCGACGCACACGAGGTAGCCGCCGTAGACGCCGCCCAGGCCGATCAGGCTCAAGATGCCTTCGAGGTAGAGCAGGACCGTGGCCGTGACGAGGGTCTGGGGGTGACCCCGGTTGACCCACTGGTAGTCGTTCACGCCGCCATTCTGCCTCATGGTCATTCGCTCGCTTCGCGCACGCCTCAGGCCGCACGGGGGGTGCGAATGCTCACGCCTTCGCGGCCCGGGCGCGCAGCTGACCGCACGCAGCGTCGATCTCGGTGCCCCGGTTGCGACGGACGGTGGCCGTGATGCCGGTGTCCCGCAGTACGGTCGCGAACTCCTCGATGCGGACGCTCGAGGACGCGCGCCCGGCGAAGCCGCCGGTGCCGTTGAGCGGGATGAGGTTCACGTGCGCGCCGCCCGGAAATCCGCGCAGCCGCCCCGCGAGCGCCCGCGCCTGGTGCGGATGATCGTTGACGTCGTCGATGCACGCGTACTCGAACGTCACCCGGCGGCCGCGCGTGCGCGCATGGTCGCGCGCCGCGTCGAGCACGTCGGCGATCGGGTAGCGGCGGTTCAGCGGGACGAGCTCGTCGCGGAGCGCGTCGTCGGGTGCGTGGAGCGAGACCGCGAGCGTCACCGGCAGCGGACCGGCGGCGAGCGCACGCATGCCGGGGATCACGCCGACGGTCGACACCGTGATGTGGCGCGCGGACAGACCGAGGTCGCCGTGCAGACGATCGATCGAACGCAGCACCGCGTCGACGTTCGCGAGCGGCTCGCCCATACCCATGAAGACGACGTTGCTGACGCGCTGCGGTGACTCGTGCGCGGCCCGCACGACCTGCTCGACGATCTCGCCCGCGTCGAGGTGGCGCTCGAAGCCTGCCTGCCCGGTCGCGCAGAACGGGCACCCCATCGCGCACCCCGCCTGCGACGACACGCAGACGGTGGCGCGGTCGCGGTAGCCCATGAGCACGGTCTCGATCTGCGCGGGACGAGCTTCGGCGGTCGTCTGCCACAGCCACTTGCGCGTCGTGTCGCGATCCGCGCTCGTGACGAGCTGGGGTTCGAGCGCGAGGGGCAGCGCGGTCGCGACGCGGTCGCGCAACGATCTCGAGACGTTCGTGAGCGATTCGAGCGGTCGGCGCTGCGTCCAGAGCCCTTCCCAGACCTGCGTGGCGCGGTAGGCGGGCTCGCCGAAGCTCGCGACGAGCTCGTCGATGTCGGTGCGCGTCGCGCCGTAGCGGGTGGTCATCGGGCTGCGACCGTGCGCGCGTAGGCGCGGTCGGTGCGATGCACGGTGAAGCCGAGTGAGCGGTACAGCGCGAGCGCGGCCGCGTTCTCGGCCGCGACGAAGAGCATGCCGGTGGTGATGCCGCGCGCCGCGACGCGCGCGAGCCCCTCGACCGCGAGCGAGCGTCCGAGCCCGAGGCCCTGGTGCGCGGGGTCGACGCCGATGACGAAGATCTCGCCGATGCGCGGGTCGCGCCCGTCGGGCTCGTGGACCTTGAGCCAGTCGAAGCCGGCGAGGCCGGCGTCGTCCTCGGCGAGCAGGAACAGAGTCGGGTCGAACCACGGCTCGGCCATGCGCCGCTCGAGCGTGCTGCGCACCCACCCGCCCTGATCGGGGTGGTTCCCGAACGCGGCGTTGTTCACCGTGAGCCACGCGTCCTCGTCGTGGCCGGGCTCGAACGTGCGGACCGTGACCGAGTCGGGAAACCGCGCGGTTTCGGCGAGGGGGAGCGGGACGCGCATCTGGTACAGATCGCGCTGCGCTTCGAAGCCCTGCGCGACGAGGGCCGCGTCGTCGCCCGGGGTCGGGTCGAAGCGCCACACGACGACCTCGCCGCCGCCGCGTCCGGCGACGTGATCGGTCGCGGCGTCGAGCAGGCGCGCGACCGCGCCGTCGGCGGTCGACGGCGACGCGGCGAGTCCGAGCACCCAGTGCTGCGGCGCGAACGTGTCGCTGCGCGCGACGTGCAGATACGCGTCGGCGCGCCCGTCGTGGCGCGCGAGCAGCCCGACGGAATCAGCGCCCGGCGACGCGAGGTCGCGCCACACGGCCGCGCCGAGCGCGGGATGTCCGGTCGCTTCGTGTACTGCGTGATCGAGGGCTGCGATCGCGTCGCGGTCGTGCGGACCGGTGACGACGATCTCCGGTCCCGCCATGGACACGACGGTACCGCGGGCACGTACGCTGCCCGGTCGTGGCCCGTCCCCGTGGAGCGAAGTCGCGGGCCGAGATCGTGCGCGAGCGCCTCGCCGAGCTCTACCCCGACGTGCGGTGCGCGCTGGTGCACGAGAATCCGTTCGAGCTGCTCGTCGCGACGATCCTCTCGGCCCAGTCGACCGACGTGCGCGTGAACATGGAGACGCCCGCGCTGTTCGCGGAGTTCCCGGCGCCGGCCGACCTCGCGGTGGCCGATCCCGACCGGGTCGAGACGCTCATCCACGCGACCGGGTTCTTCCGCGCCAAGACGAAGAGCATCATCGGGATGGCCCAGGCCGTCGTCGAGCGCTTCGACGGTGAGGTGCCCACCGAGCTCGAAGACCTCGTGACGCTGCCCGGCGTCGGCCGCAAGACCGGCAATGTGGTGCGCTCGGTCGCCTTCGATCTTCCGGGACTGCCGGTCGACACGCACGTGACCCGCCTCTCGCACCGGCTGAAGCTCACGAACGAGAAGGATCCGGTGAAGATCGAGTTCGACCTCAACGCGCTCGTCGCGCCGGAGGAGCGGGGTCGCTATTCGCTGCGGCTCATCGAGCACGGTCGCCGCATCTGCGACGCGCGCAAGCCGAGATGCGACGAGTGCGTGCTCAACGACGTCTGCCCGTCGGCGTTCACGTTCGTGAAGAAAGCACCCGTGAAGAAGAAGACGGTCGCGAACAAGAAGAAGGCAGTGAAGCGCGCATGAGCATCGACCTGCGCGTCGCGCACACCGACGAGCTCGAGCGCTTCGCGCGATTGCGCGAGCAGGGCTACGCGATCCCCGTGAACCAGCGGTCGGGTTGGATCGAGCGCGTGTCGACGACGGGGCGCACCGAGCGGCTCGTCGGCGCGTTCGACGGCGATCGGCTCGTCGGCATGTTGAACGTGCTCGCGTTCGAGCAGTGGTTCGGCGGGCGCGCGGTGCCGATGGGCGGTGTCGCGTCGGTCGTCGTCGCGCCCGAGGAGCGCGGGCGGGGAATCGCGCCGCGGATGCTCGCGTTCGCGCTCACGCTCATGGCCGAGCGCGGCGAGGTCGTCAGCACGCTCGGTCCCGCGACGACTTGGGCGTACCGCAAGTGCGGCTGGGAGCTCGCCGGGCACTACGGCGTGGTGAGCGTCCGCACCGCGGATCTCGTCGGTCTCGCCGAAGGCTCGACGCGCGAGCGCCGCGCGACCACCGCGGACCGCGACGGCATGATCGCCGCGTACGACCGCGCCGCGCCGAGTCATCCCGGTTTCCTCGCGCGCCCGACCTGGTTGTGGGACGAGCGGCTGGAGGACGCCCCGAACCGCTTCACCTACGTCGTCGAGCGCGACGCGCGCATCGAGGGTTACGTCACCTACAACGAGAGCGCGGTGCCGCGCGGGATCAACGTGTGGGTCGACGATCTCGTCGGCACCGACGCCGACGCGCAGCGCACCTTGTGGCGGCACCTCGGCGCGCACCTCGCGCAGGCCGAGCACGTCACCGTCGCCGGAGTTCCGCTCGACGCGCTCGAGCACCTGCTGCCGGAGCAACGGATCAAGCCGCTCGGTCAGCAGGTCTGGATGACGCGCATCCTCGACGTCGTGGGCGCGATCGCGGCGCGCGGGTTCGCGCCGGCGGCGCGCGCCGACGTGAGCTTCCGGTTGCGCGATCCGTTCGCGCCGGGCAACGAGGGCAGTTGGCGATTGATCGTCGAGGACGGTCGCGGACGCATCGAGCCGGCTGCGACCGAGCCCGACGCGGTGCTCACCGTCAACGGCCTGGGCGCCCTCTACACGGGGTGGTCGTCGAGCGCGGTGTTGCTCGACTCGGGGATGGCGCAAGGCCTGTCGGCCGCCGAGGCCATCACGCTGGACGCCGTCTTCTCGGGCCGCCGGCCCGTCATGTCCGACGACTTCTAGATCTGGTCGGGCTCGCGAGCTTCGCCCTCCGCAACGCAGGATGGGAGCAACCGTGGCCGCCCTGCTCGCGTCGCGCGCGGGCTCAGCCACTCACGGCCGAACGCGACGATGCTCCTCACGCGGCCGGATCTTGGCCGGGACGCATCAGCTGTTGATCGACCGCATGGCGCGCTCGAGGGCGCGGCGAGCGTTGAGGAGCGCGCGCTCGGCCGCGTAGAGCTCGGCGGCGATCGCGGAGTCGGGTGTCGAGCCGTACGACTCCGCGAGCGTGGTGACGCGTTTCGAGATGTCCTCGACCTGCGCGGAGATGCTCGAGAGGAGAGCGCTGTCGGAGCCGGGCATGGCGACAGCGTGCCAGACCCGGCCGCGCCGCCTCGCCCGCCAAGGGGTGCAAAGCGGACCGGGGGTGGGGTAGGGGTCGCGTAGGCTCGCGGGCTGTCATGCTGACGCGACTCGACCTCCGCGGCTACGAAGGCGACCTGGCCGAGGCGATTCCCCGCCCGGCGGGCGCGGAGCCGGATGTCGTCGACGCGGTGCGCGAGATCATCACCGCGGTCCGCGAGCGCGGCGACGAGGCGCTCCGCGAGCTGACGCAACGCTTCGACGGCTGCGTGCTCGTCGACGACCTGCGCGTCCCCGAGCTCGAGATCGAGCGCGCGCTCGACCGCATCGACCCGGACCTGCGCGCCGCGCTCGAGTTCGCGGGCGACCAGATCCTCGCCTACCACGAGTCGCAGCGCGAGAGCGACGGCAAGCACGAGCGCCACGGTGTGCACGTGCGCGATGTCGTCGTGCCCGTCGAGCGCGCGGGCTTGTACGTGCCCGGTGGTCGCGCGGCATACCCGTCGACCGTGCTGATGACCGCGATCCCCGCACGCATCGCGGGGGTGCCCGAGGTGGTGCTCTGCGTGCCGCCCGACGGCGACACCGGCCTGCCGCCCGACGCGACGCTCGCGGCGGCCGCGCTCGCCGATGTCGACGAGGTGTACCGGATCGGCGGCGCGCAGGCGATCGCGGCGATGGCCTATGGGACCGAATCGGTCGCCGCGGTCGACGTGATCGTCGGGCCCGGCAACCGTTACGTCACCACCGCGAAGCGCGAGGTGCAGGGCGTCGTCGGGATCGATTCGCTCGCGGCGGAGTCCGAGCTCGCGGTGATCGGCGACGGCTCGACGAATCCCGAGTGGGTCGCGGCCGACCTGCTCGCGCAGGCCGAGCACGGTCCGGGGGGCGTCGCGGTCGTCATCACCTGGAACGAGGCGTTCGCCGACGCGGTCGACGCCGCGCTGGTGCGCCGGCTCGAGCGGACGACCCGCCGGGCCGAGGCCGCGGCGACCTTGTTCTCGGGCGGACGGATGATCCTCGTCGACGAGGCGACCGACGCGATCGCGGTCGCGAACGTGATCGCACCCGAGCACCTCCAGCTGATGAACGCGGATCCCGAGATGCTCGTGCCCGAGGTGCGCAACGCCGGTGCGGTCTTCTGCGGGCCGTACGCGCCCGCGGTGATCGGCGACTACGTCGCCGGCACGAACCACGTGCTCCCGACCAACGGCACCGCGCGCTTCGCGAGCGCGCTGCGCGTGTCGAGCTTCCAGAAGCACATTCACGTCGTGAGCCTCGACCGCGCCGCGCTCGACCGCGTCGGCCCGTACGTCACGACGCTCGCCGCGAGCGAAGGCCTCGACGCGCACGCGCAGACCATCGAGGTCCGCCGGCGCGAGGACCCCTCGTGAACGCGCCGCGCCCGCAGCCGCGCGACGACCTCCGCGCGCTCGAGGGCTACCACTCGGCCCAGGTCGAGGTGCCGGTGCGGCTCAACACGAACGAGAGTCCCTTCCCGCCGCCCGCCGAGTTCCTGCAGGAATGGCTGGCCGCGATGGGCGACGCGTCGTACCACCGCTATCCGGATCGTGAAGCGGGCGAGTTGCGCGCCGGGCTCGCGCAGTTGCTCGGCCAGCCCGCGGCACGCATCTTTCCGGCCAACGGCAGCAACGAGGTCTTGCAGACGCTCCTGCTCACCTACGCGGGGCCGGGGCGGCGCGCGCTGCTCTTCGAGCCGACGTACGCGCTGCACGCACACCTCGCGCGCATCACCGCGACCGAGGTCGTCGAAGGCGAGCGCGACGACGACCTGGCCATCGACGTCGACGCCGCGTCGGAGCTGATCGCGCGCCACCGGCCCGCGGTGACGTTCGTCTGCAGCCCGAACAACCCGACGGGCAGGGTCGAGCGCCGCGAGGTCGTGCAAGGACTGCTCGATCAGGTCGCCGCCGTCGGCGGCCTGCTCGTCGTCGACGAGGCGTACGGCGAGTTCTCGTCGTGGAGCGCGCTCGAACTGGTCGACGACTCGGTGCCGCTCGTCGTGGCGCGCACGTACTCGAAGGTGTGGTCGCTCGCGGGGGTGCGGCTCGGCTTCGCGGTCGCGCCCGAATGGCTCGTCGCCGAGCTCGACAAGGTCGTGCTGCCGTACCACCTCTCGATCCCGACGCAGCTCGCCGGCACGCTCGCACTCGCGCACCGCGACGACATGGAACGGCGCGTCGCGACGCTCGTCGAGGAGCGCGGTCGCCTCGACGCCGCGCTGTCGGAGCTCGACGGCGTGAGCGTGTTCGCGTCGGGCGCGAACTTCCTGCTGTTCCGTGTGCACGGCGACGGCGCGGCGGTGTGGAAGGCGCTCGTCGCGCGTGGCGTCCTCGTGCGCGACTTCTCACGCTGGCCGCGGCTCGACGAGTGCCTGCGCGTCACCGTCGGCACTCCCGCCGAGAACGACGCGTTCCTCGCCGCGCTGCAGAGCGCCTTGCAGGAGGTTCTGTGACTCGCGCATCCCGGCAGGAACGCACGACTGCGGAGACCAGCGTCGCGGTCGACCTCGTGGTCGACGGCGACGGCCGCATCGAGGTCGAGACCGGCATCCCGTTCTTCGACCACATGCTGAGTCAGCTCGGCAAGCACGGCAGCTTCGACCTCACCGTGAAGGCAAAGGGCGACCTCGACGTCGACCTGCACCACACCGTCGAGGACGTCGGCATCACGCTCGGCACCGCACTGCGCGAGGCGCTCGGTGACAAGGCGGGCGTGCGGCGTTTCGCCAATGCGCTCGTGCCCCTCGACGAGGCGCTCGTGCAGGTCGCGCTCGACCTGTCGGGGCGGCCCTTCCTCGCGTACGACGTCGACCCGGTCGCGGAGTGGATCGGCACGTTCGATCCGCAGCTCTGCGAGGAGTTCTGGAAGGGCTTCGTCGACGGCGCGCGCGTCACCCTGCACGTGCGCTCGGTGAGCGGGAAGAACGGGCATCACGTGATCGAGGCCTCTTTCAAGGGGGTCGCCCGCGCGCTGCGCGACGCGGTGCGCGTCGAAGGCTCCGGCATCCCTTCCACGAAAGGCATGCTCTGAGCGGTCTGGTCGTTCTCGCTTCGCTCGCCGCTCCTGACGCCTCAGCCGCCCGCTCCACGGCCGCGGGAGCGTCGTCTTGAGCGGTGTCGTCGCGGTCCTCGACTACGGGATCGGCAACCTGCGTTCGGCCGAGAAGGCCCTCGCGCACCTCGGCGCGCCCGTGGTGCTCACGCGCGACGCGGGGCTGATCCGCGACGCGTCCGGTGTCGTGCTGCCCGGCGTCGGCCACTTCGGTGCCTGCATGCGCGCACTGCACGACGCGGGACTGCACGACCTCGCGGTCGAGGCCGCGCACTCGGGGCGCCCGTTCCTCGGCGTGTGCATCGGCATGCAGATGCTGTTCGAGGGCAGCGACGAGGCGCCCGGCGTGTCGGGGCTGGCCGTGTTGCCCGGACGGGTCACGAGGCTGCCGGCGACCGTGAAGCTGCCGCAGATCGGTTGGAACACGATCGAGCGCGTGGCGAGCTCGGCGCTCGTCGCGGGGCTCACCGATCCCGCGTGGCTCTACTTCGTGCACTCGTACGCGCCCGAGACCGACGACGACATCGTTGCCGCGTGGGCGCAGCACGGACGGCGGTTCGTGGCCGCGGTCGAGCGCGCCAACGTGTGGGCGACGCAGTTCCACCCGGAGAAGAGCGGCGCCGCCGGCCTGCAATTGCTGGGCAACTTCGTCGCGCGCTGCCGTGCCGACGAGGCCGTGACCCGCTGATGGACCTGTTCCCGGCGATCGATCTGCTCGACGGACGCTGTGTCCGGCTCGAGCAGGGTGACTACGCGCGCGAGACCGTCTACGACGAGAACCCGGTCACGGTCGCGCGTCGCTACGAGGACGCGGGTGCGCGTTGGATCCACGTCGTCGACCTCGAGGCCGCGCGCACCGGCGTCGCCGCGAACCTCGCCGTCATCGAGGCGATCTGCGCAGCGGTCTCGTGCAAGGTGCAGACCGGGGGCGGTGTGCGCAGCGTCGCCGCGGCCGGCGACCGGCTCGCGGCCGGCGCGGCGCGCGTCGTCGTCGGCACCGCGGCCGTCGAGCATCCCGACGTCGTCACCGAGCTCACGACGCTCCATCCCGGCCGGGTCGCGGTCGGGATCGACGCACGCGGGCGCGAGGTCGCGATCCGCGGCTGGCAGCAGGGGACGGGTGTCGACCTGTTGGAGACGGCTGCACGCTTCGCGGATGCCGGAGTGAGCGCGGTCGTCGTCACCGAGATCTCGCGCGACGGCATGTTCACCGGCCCCGACCTCGACGCGTACACGGCGCTGCTCGGCGTGCTCGGCGCCACGCCGTTGGTCGCGAGCGGAGGGGTCGGCACGGTCGACGACCTCGTCGCGCTGCGGTCGTTGGAGGTCGAAGGGCGTTCGCTCGCGGGCGCGATCGTCGGGCGCGCGCTCTACGAAGGACGCGTCGACATCGAGGAGGCGATCGCGGCGTGCTCGCAACCCGCGTGATCCCGTGCCTCGACGTCGACGCGGGGCGCGTCGTCAAGGGGGTGCAGTTCGTCGAGATCCGCGACGCCGGTGATCCGGTCGAGCTCGCGGCGCGCTACGACGCGGAAGGCGCCGACGAGCTCGTGTTCCTCGACATCACCGCGTCCTCCGACGCGCGCGACACGATGGTCCACGTCGTGGAGCGTGTCGCCGACCAGGTGTTCATCCCGTTCACCGTCGGCGGCGGCATCCGTACCGTCGACGACGTGCGCGCCATGCTGCGCGCGGGGGCCGACAAGGTGTCGCTGAACACCGCCGCGGTCGCGGATCCCGAGTTGGTCCGGCGTTCGTCCGACGAGTTCGGCGCGCAGTGCATCGTGGTGGCGATCGACGCGCGCCGGCGCGCGAGCGAAGGCGGCTGGGACGTCGTGACGCACGGAGGACGCACGCCGACCGGACGCGACGTCGTCGAGTGGGCGCGCGAAGTGTGCGCGCTCGGCGCGGGCGAGATCCTGTTGACGTCGATGGATCGCGACGGAACGCAGGCGGGCTACGACCTCGAGCTGTTGCGCGCGGTCGGCGCCGCGGTGCCCGTGCCCGTGATCGCGAGTGGGGGAGTCGGCACGCTCGAGCACATGTACACCGCGGTCGCCGAGGGTGGTGCGGACGCGGTGCTCGCGGCGTCGATCTTCCACTTCGGCACGTATCGCATTCGCGAGGCGAAGCAATACCTCACCGATCGCGGGGTGACGGTCCGGCCGTGACCAGGGGCGTTCCCGAAGCGGGGGCGACCTTGAGAAGCGGTGGACGACAACGTCCCCCGACCGGGGTAGCGTTTTCGGAACGCCATGGTGGTGGCGTACGAGCGAGGGGGTTGCATGCCCGAGACCCACGGTTTTGGCGAGCAGTTCTTCCGGCGCTACCGAGAGCTGCTCGACGCCGAGGATTGCGCGTTCGACGAGCTCGAGCACGCATACGAGGACGGTGACCGAGCGCACTTCGAGCTCGACCTCGCCGCCTGGCATGGAGCGCTCGAGCGGCGCCACGTGTTCCTCAACCGGAACGGCGTCGCGGCACCGGATCTCACGGCGTCGACGACGGCGCTGAGTCTCGGCACCCTCGGCTGACCCGACCGATCTCCTCGGTCATCCCGACGCACCGGCCACCGCGTCCACGAACGCGGCCGCGTGCGCGACGACGCGGTCGGTCCGACCCACGAAGAAGTGACTCGCGCCGCCGACGATGTCGGCGCGCGTGTTGCGCCAACTGCCGACCTCGCCGACGACATCGTCCGCGGCGCGGAACTCGTCGTGTTGCGCGAGCACCAGCTGCTTCGGGCGCGGGTCGTCGCTGACACGCTCGAGGTCGCGCACGAACCGCAAGGGGCACGCGATCGCGAGCCATCCGGTGATCGCGTCGTCCGAGCAGGAGAGCGCGACGTCGGCGCCGAACGACCAGCCCGCGAGGATCAGGGGCGCGCCTGCGGGCAGCGAGGTGCCAAGCGCCGCGATCGCCGCCTGCGCGTCGAGTCGTTCGAGGTCGCCCTCGGAATAGGAGCCGGCGCTGCCCTCGACCCCTCGGAAGTTGAAACGCACGCACTCGACCCCCGCCGCCGGCATCGCCTCGAACAGCGCGCTGATCACGATCGAGCGCATCGTGCCGCCGAACTGGGGATGCGGATGGCAGAGCACCATCCCGGCGCGTACCGACGCCGCGGCCGGGCGCGCGTGCTCGGCTTCGAGCACCACGCCGTCGGCGGTGGTGAGCGAGATGGCCTCCGCCACGACTACGCGTCGATGCCGAGCGTCGTGAGCACGAACGCGAGCGTGAACGCCTCTTCGTGCCACGCGTCGTAGCGACCCGACGGTCCGCCGTGGCCCGAGCCGAGGTCGGTGCGCAGCAGGATGCGTGGGCTCGACACCGTCACGCGCAGCTTGGCGACCCACTTCGCGGGTTCCCAGTACTGCACGCGCGGGTCGTTGAAGCCCGCGGTCACGAGCAGTTGCGGATACGGCTTCGCGGCGACGTTGTCGTACGGCGAGTACGACTTCATCACCTCGTAGTGCGCGACGTTCTGCGGGTTGCCCCACTCCTCCCACTCCGGAACCGTGAGCGGGATCGACGCGTCCTGCATCGTCGTGACGACGTCGACGAACGGCACCTCGGCGACGACGCCCTCGAACAGATCGGGTCGCAGGTTGGTGATCGCGCCCATGAGCAGGCCACCCGCGGAGCGACCGCGCGCGACGATCCGCTTGGGCGCGGTGACGTTCGTCTCGACGAGGAACTCCGCGCACGCGATGAAGTCGGTGAACGTGTTCGGCTTCTGCTCGAGCTTGCCGTGGTCGTACCAGTCGCGACCCATCTCACCGCCGCCCCGCACGTGCGCGATCGCGAACACGATCCCGCGATCGAGCAACGGAAGCCGGGTGACGCGGAAGTCGGGATCGATCGACGCTTCGTACGCGCCGTAGCCGTAGAGCAGCACGGGCACGTTGCCGTCGAGCTCGAGGTCGCGCCGGTGCGCGATCGACATCGGGATCTCGGTGCCGTCGCTCGCCTTGGCCCACAGCCGGCGCGACACGTATTGCGACGCGTCGAAGTCTCCCGGCACGGGCATCTGCTTCACGAGCGTGCGCGCGCGCGTCTCGAGGTCGTAGTCGAAGTCGGTGGTCGGGGTGACGAGCGACGCGAACCCGTAGCGGATCGTCGTCGTGTCGAACTCGGGGTTCGGCCCGAGCCACACACTCGCCGCCTCCTCGGGCACCTCGACCGTGTGCTCGGCGCCGTCGGTGAGTCGGCGCACGCGGAGCCGCTGCCCACCGTCGGCGCGCTCGGAGATCACGAGGTGCTCCGCGAACGCGGCGACGCGCTCGATGCGCACGTGCGGACGGTGGGGGACGACCTCGGTCCAGCTCGCAAGGTCGGGATCGGCGGACGACGCGGCGACGACCTTGAAGTTCTGCGCGCCGTCGGCGTTGGTGACGATATAGAAGCGATCGTCGACCTCGTTGCCCCAGTGCTCGACGAAGTACTCGACTCCGTCGCGTCTGGGAGCGACGACACGCGCCGCGGTCTCGGGTGCGGCCGTCGGCACGAACCACGCCTCGGCCGTCGTGCGCGAGACCGAGTGGATCAACACGTAGCGCCCGCTGCGCGCCCGGCCGAGGTAGACGTCGAAGCGCTCGTCGTCGTCGCGGAACACGAGCGTGTCTTCTGACGGGTCGCTGCCGAGTGTGTGCCGCCAGACGGTGTACGGACGCATCGCGGTGTCGGGCCGCACGTAGAAGATCGTGCGGCTGTCGTCGGCCCATGCGAGGCCGTAGTACACGTCGGGCACGACGTCGTCGAGGTCGCGACCCGTCGCCATGGCGCGGAAACGCAACTCGTAGCGCTCGCCACCGTTCGTGTCGACGGTGTACGCGGCGATCGCGTGCGTCGGGTCGAGCTCGAGATCGCCGACCTCCATGAAGGTGTGGCCGACGGCGAGCGCGTTCACGTCGAGCACGACCTGCTCGTCGCCGCCACCGCGTGGCCGGCGGCAGTGGATCGCGTACTGACTGCCCTCGACGGTGCGGTGGTAGTACTCGAACGGTCCGTGCGGAACCGGAGCCGACGAGTCGGTCTGCTGCACGCGTGACGCGATCTCGCCGTAGATGCGATCCTGCAGCGCCGCCGTCGGACGCATCACTGCGTCGGTGTAGGCGTTCTCGGCTTCGAGGTACGCGCGCACGTCGGGGTTGGCGCGCTCGCGCAGCCAGAACCAGTCGTCGATGCGTTCGTCTCCGTGGGCTCGGAGGACGTTCGGGATGCGCGGGGCGACGGGAGCGGTGGGGTCCGGCATGGTCGGCGAGTCTCGCGCAGCGGCCGTGCGCGGGCGCGCGAATCGGCGGCGGGTTCCCACAGGACGTGCGGGTCCCTCTGCGGGCCGCCGGGGCCGAAGCCCGAGGCGTCAGCAGCGGCGAGCGAAAGCGAGCGCGACCAGAAACACAGGTGCGGACTACGCTGCCGCGCATGCCCGCGGCCCCCGTGACGACGCCCGTTCCGTTCAGCGAAGCCGAGTTGGACGCCGTGAAGTTCGACCATTCCGGTCTCGTCGCCGCGATCGTGCAGGAAGCGTCGACGGGCGCGGTGCTGATGTTCGCGTGGATGAACCGCGAGTCGTTGCGCAAGACGCTCGAGACCGGCCGCACGTGGTTCTGGAGCCGCAGTCGCCAAGAGTTCTGGTGCAAGGGCGAGACGTCGGGCGACCGGCAGTACGTGCGCCGCGCCGCGTACGACTGCGACATGGACGCGCTGCTGTTCGTCGTCGAGCAGGAAGGCGCGGGCGCCTGTCACACGGGTTCGCGGTCGTGCTTCTTCCGTGAGTTCGGCGGCGGCGCGACGCCCGGCGCGGTGTGAGCGGGTCTTCGGAGGGCGTTCACCCCACGCTCGACGAGTTCGTCGCGCTCGCAACCGAGTACGCGGTCGTCCCGGTCTGGCGCGAGGTGCTCGCCGACCTCGAGACGCCGCTGTCGGCGTTCGTGAAGCTGGTCGGTGATCGCGAAGGGTTCTTGCTCGAATCGGTGGAGCACGCGGAACGGTGGGGCCGCTTCTCGTTCCTCGGGCGCGATCCCGCGCTCACGCTCGTCGTGCGCGGCGACCGCGTCGAGTTCCTCGACGGCGAGCCGCCCGACGGCATCCCGACCGATGCCGGAAGTCTCGCCGCGATCGAGGCGCTGCTCGCGCGCTATCGCGCACCGACGATCCCGGAGCTGCCTCCGTTCCACGGCGGCATCGTCGGCTGGCTCGGTTACGACACGGTGCGCGAGATCGAGCGGCTGCCCGACGCGCCGCCCGACGACCAAGGCATGCCCGACGCGGTGCTGTGCCTCGCCGGTCAGGTCGCCGCGTTCGACCACTTCCGCCAGCGTCTGTTCCTGATCGAGAACGTGTATCCCGCGCCGGGCGCGTCGCGCGACGCGCTCACCACGGCCTACGCGCGTGCCTGCTCGCGACTCTCGGACGCGGTCGATGATCTCGCGCAGCCGTTGCCGTATCTCCCGACGCCGCCGCCGGGCGACGACCTGTCGGCGCGCCCCGAGGTCCGCAGACGCACTTCGGAGACGCAATACGCGGAATCGGTCGAGGCCGCGCGCGACTACATCCTCGCGGGCGACATCTTCCAGGTCGTGCTCGCTCAGCGCTTCGATCTCGTCGGCGACTTCGACCCGTTCGCGACGTATCGCGTGCTGCGGCTCGTGAACCCCTCGCCGTACATGTACTTCCTGCGCCATCCCGAGGCCACGATCGTCGGCTCGTCGCCGGAGCCGATGGTGCAGCTGCTCGACGGGCGCGTGATCAGCCGTCCGATCGCCGGCACGCGTCGTCGCGGTCGCACCGAGGAGCACGACCGCCGCATGGCTGCCGAGCTCACCGAGCATCCGAAGGAGCGCGCCGAGCACGTGATGCTCGTCGATCTCGCGCGCAACGACGTCGGACGCGTCGTGCGTTTCGGAACCGAGCACGTCGACGAGCTCATGACGCTCGAGCGTTACTCGCACGTGATGCACCTCACGAGTCAGGTCTCGGGCGACCTCGTCGATGCGAAGGGACCCGTCGACGTGCTGCGCGCGACGTTTCCCGCGGGCACGGTGAGCGGTGCGCCCAAGGTGCGTGCGATGGAGATCATCGACGAGCTCGAGCCGAGCAAGCGGGGCGCGTACGCGGGTGTCGTCGGCTATCTCGACTTCTCCGGCAACCTCGACACCGCGATCGCGATCCGCACGATGATCTGGCGGGACGGCGTCGCGAGCATCTCCGCGGGGGCCGGGATCGTCGCCGATTCGGTCGCCGCCGAAGAGGACCTGGAATGCCGCAACAAGGCGGGAGCGTTGCTCACCGCGGCCGAAGCGGCCCGCCGGCTGTTCCCGACCAAGGCCCAGGATGACTGACACCTACGAAGCACTCGTGTCACGCGCGGCGGTCGTCGACCGCAGCGATCGCGGCTCGGTGCGTGTGACGGGCCGGGACGCGGTGTCGTTCACCGACAGCCTGGTCTCGCAGGACATCACGACGCTCGGCGACGGCGAGGGCGCGCACTCGCTGCTGCTCCAGCCGCAGGGAAAGCTCACCGCCGACTTCCGCATGTTGCGGATCGGTGCCGAGGAGCTGTGGCTCGACACCGACGAAGGCTTCGGCGCGGTGCTCGCGGGCGGGCTGAACCGGTTCAAGATCCGCGTGCAGGTCGAGGTCGTCGACGTGAGCGACGACTGCGGTCAGCTCACGGTGCGCGGTCCCGACGCCGCGACCGTCGTGTCGGACGCGCTCGGAGTCGCGGTGCCGACGCAGCAGCACGCGCACGTCGCGTGGCGCGGCGCGCGGGTCGTGCGCGCCGACTGGCCGGGTTCATCGGGGGTCGACGTCGTCGGTCCGCGTCACGATGTCGACGACGCGATGCGTGCGCTCGTCGACGCGGGCGTCGGGCTCGCGGGCGAGGGCGCGCTCGAGGTCGTGCGCATCGAGGCCGGTGTCGTGCGCCAAGGCTTCGACGTCGACGAGACGACGATTCCGCAGGAAGCGTTCCTCGAGCGCGACGCGGTGTCGTTCACGAAGGGCTGCTTCCTCGGTCAAGAGCTCGTGTGCCGAATCGACACACGCGGTCACGTCAACCGTTCGCTGCGCGGGCTCACGCTCGAAGGCGACGTCGCGCGCGGCGCCGACGTCGTCGTCGGTGAGAAGGTCGTCGGGAAGGTCACGTCGATCGCGCGGTCACCGCGGCGGGGCGTGATCGCGCTCGCGATGCTGCGCCGCGAGGTCGAGCCCGGCGCCGCGGTGTCCGCTGCCGGCGTTGCCGCCGTCGTCCAGGACCTCCCCTTCCCGTAGTGGTACTGCGTTGCCGGCATATCGCCGGGCAACGCAGTACCACGGGTCAGACGGGGAGCACGGCGCCGCGGCTGACCGTGACGACGAAGCGGGCGCCGGGAGTCGCGCCGCCGTCGACCGACGCGGTGCCGCCCATGGCGCTGGCGAGCTCGCGCACGATCGCGAGGCCGAGGCCCGTGCCGATCGCGCGCTGCGGCCCCTCGCGACCGGTGTACAGGCGCTCGAAGACGCGGTCGCCGGCGTCGGCCGGGATGCCGGGACCGTCGTCGGCGACGGTGATCGTGATCGGCCCGTCGGCGCCGTTCCTGACCGTGCCCGCGACCGTGACCGCGACCGACGAGCGCGCGTACTTCAGCGCGTTCTCGACGAGGTTGGCGACGATCTGACCGAGTCGTTCGGGATCGAGGTCGGCCGGCAACGCGCCGCTCGCGTCGGCCGCGAGCGCGATGCCGACCTCGTCGGCGTGCGGGCGGAACGCCTCGACCGCGTCGCGCACGACCGCGGCGGCGTCGACCGGGCGTGGGTGCAGCGAGAACTGATGGCTGTCGAGACGCGACAGGTCGAGGAGATCGCCGACGAGCCGCTCGAGTCGGCGCGCCTCCGACATGATGATGACCGCGGCGCGTCGCCGACCGTCGGGATCGTCGCCGTCGAGCGTCCCGTCGGCGAGGGCCTCCGCGTAGCCGCGGATCGACGTGAGTGGTGTGCGCAGATCGTGCGACACGCTGAGCAGGAACGCGCGCTCCGAGCCGCGCGCGTTCTCGAGCTGCGCCGCCATGAGGTTCAGCGCGTGGGCGACGTCGGCGATCTCGTCGTCGGCGCGATCGTCCACCGCGACGCGCGCGGTGAGGTCGCCGCGAGCGAGCGTGCGCGCGGTCGACTCGACCGCCGCGAGCGGGCGCGTCAACCGGCGCGTGAGCCACAGCGAGATCGCGACGCACACGAGCAGCGCGGCGGCACCCGCGATCAGGAAGGCCGGGACCGCGCGGCCCGGCAGGTCGGTCTGCACGGGCTCGGTGAGCACGAGCACCGGCTGGTACACCTGCGCGGTGAGCGGGGGCAGCGGCTCGGCGAGGAAGGCGACGTCGCCGTGGCGGCCGGTGACGGTCGCGCCGGCAAGGAGATGCGACGCCCGCAGCGCGCTCGCGTCGACCGAGTCGGGCAGCGTGAAGAGGTCGTTGTCGGCCTGCCCGGCCGCGGTGAGGAGCGTGCCGAGGCGGCCGACGTGGGACGCGGCTGTGAGCGCGCCCTTCGCGTCGAGGAACACCAGGCGCGCGTCGGAGAGGCGGAGGGTGCCGCGGATCTGGCGCAGCGCCTGTCCGGCTTGCGCGAGCCGCAGGGCCTCCCGGTTTCCGCGGTTCGCGGCGACTTCCGCACGTTTCAGCGCGGTGGCGAGCTGGGTCACGTCGGTCTGGACCGTCGGGGCTTTCGACCGGAGGTCGTGCACCGCGGCGCGCTCGGCGGTGCCGTGCACGAACCCATAGGTGACGCCGCCCGCGAGCGCGAGCACGAGCACCGCGACGAGCACGAGGCTCACGAGCAGTCGCGTGCGGAGCGACGACCGCGTCTTCGAGGTCGACGCGGTCGCGTTCATCGCGGTCGGTCGAGCCGGTACCCGAGCCCGCGCACGGTCGTGATCGGCACCGCGTCGCCGACCTTCTTGCGCACCTGTGCGATGTGCACGTCGACCGTGCGCGCGTCACCGAACCAGTCGTAGCCCCACACGCCGTCGAGGATCTGCTGGCGCGAGAGCGCGAGCCCCGGACGTTCCGCAAGGAAGCGGAGGAGCTCGAACTCCTTCGTCGTGAACTCGACGGGCTCGTCGTCGACGCGCACCTCGCGTCGCCCGACGTCGATCGCGACGGTGCCGACCTGCACGACCTCGGCCGCGCCCGCGCCGCCGTCGACGCGTCGCAACACCGCCTTCACGCGCGCCACGAGCTCGGCGGGGGAGAAGGGCTTCGTGATGTAGTCGTCGGCGCCGAGCTCGAGACCGAGGATGCGGTCGACCTCGCCGTCCCGTGCGGTCAGGAAGATGACCGGGATGTTCGATGAGCGGCGCAGGCGGCGGCAGACCTCGAGCCCGTCGATGTCGGGCAGGCCGACGTCGAGCACGACGAGGCGCGGCCGTGAGCGGTCGACGGCCTCGAGCGCGGCCGCGCCGCTCGCGGCCTGCACGACCCGGTAACCCTCCCGAGTCAGATAGAGGTCGACGAGCGCGGCGATGTTCGTCTCGTCGTCGACCACCAGGATCGTGCCCTGCTCCATGCGCCTTCATCGTCGCGAAGAAGCAGCCAGCCAACGGTGATGGCTGTGTGAGGAGTTTGTGAGGCGGCGTTCCCGCAGGACCGGCCGGATCGCGTGGTGCGACCAGAAGGCTCAGGCGAGGCGATTGGCGCGCGCGATCGAGCCGAGCCATTCGGCCGACGGCTTGGGCGTGCGGCGCTGCGTCTCCCGGTCGACGGCCACGAGCCCGAAGCAGGGCAGGTAGCCCTGGGCCCACTCGAAGTTGTCCATCAGTGACCAGTGGAAGTAGCCGCGGACGTCGAGCCCGTCGTCGAGGCAGCGGCCGACACCGTCGAGCGCGTCCTTCGTGTAGCGGATGCGGAGCGCGTCGTCGGTTGTGCCGATGCCGTTCTCGGTGACGTAGATCGGTGTCTGCGCGGTCTCGGCCGCGTAGCGGATCGACACCTCGAGCCCTTGCGGCCAGTACTCGTAGCCCATGTCGAGGAGCTCGGAGCCGGCCGGGGGATCGGTCGGCATGCCGCGCTCGTCGAGGCGGATGATCGTGTACGCCTGCACGCCGAAGTAGTCGTCGCCGCGCGCGGCTTCGCAGAACTGTCCTTCGTGCCCGTAGCGCGTGCGCGCGAGCTTGTCGTCGCAGCCTTCGGGTGCCGACCAGTCGCTCATCGACAGCGTGAGCCCGAGCGGGAAGTCGCCGCGCCCGCCCTTGATCACGTCGTACGACTTGCGGTGCGCGGCGATGAGGTGCTCGTTCGCCTTCGCGAACGCGTCGAAGTCGCGGACGGCCGGAGGGAAGTCCGCCATGATGTAGCCGAGCGTCGACACGACGTTGGGCTCGTTGATCGTGCAGCCCATTCCGACGAGATCACCCAGTGCCGCGGTCGCACGCTCGCAGAAACGCGTGAAGCGATCGACGATCGCGGGGTTCGCCCACGTGCCGTCGGCGACGAGCCAGCGCGGTGTCGTGAAGTGGTGGTACGTGAGCACGGGCATCACGTCGTGCTCGAGGCAGCACGCGAGCATGCGCCGGTAGTGGTCGAGCGCGGCGCGCGAGAACTCGCCCTCCTCGGGCTCGATGCGCGACCACTCGAGCGAGAACCGGTACGCCTGGAACCCGAGGTCCGCGAGCATGCGGATGTCGTCGGGATAGCGGTGGAAGTGATCGACCGCGTCGCCCGAGACGTCGCGGCAGTGGGTGCCCTCGCGGTGCTCGAGCTCCCACCAGTCGTTGTTCCAGTTGCCGCCTTCGGTCTGGTGCGCGGCGGTCGCGGTGCCCCAGACGAAACCGTTCGGGAAGTCGATGCTCACGGGGCCGGACACTAGGCGGCGGCTGCTCGGCGCATTCGCTGTGTCATGCTCGGAGCGCATGGCGATCCTCGACGAGATCCTGGCGGTGAAGCGCGACGAGGTCACCGTGCTGCACCAGCCCAAGACGCGCGATCGCATCCAGAAGGCGGCGTTGAACGCGGCGCCGCCGCGCGACTTCACGGCCGCGTTGCGACGGTCCGACGGCCGGCTCGCGGTGATCTCGGAGATCAAGCGGCGGTCACCGTCGAAGGGCGACCTCGCGCCCGATCTCGATCCGGCCGCGTTGGCCGCGCGCTACGAGTCCGGCGGCGCGGCCGCGCTGTCGGTGTTGACCGACGGCCCGTTCTTCGGCGGCGCGGTCTCCGACCTCCAAGCCGCGCACGAAGCGACGGCCTTGCCCGCGTTGCGCAAGGACTTCGTCATCGACGAGGTGCAGGTCTACGAGACGCGTGGGATCGGTGCCGACGCGATGTTGTTGATCGTCGCCGCGATTCCCGATGACGGTTTGCTGTCGGACCTGCACTCGCTCGCGCGCTTGCTCGATCTCGCGGTGCTCGTCGAAGCGCACGACGCAGCCGAGGTCGAGCGCGCGGTCGCGTGCGGCGCGGGCATCGTGGGCGTGAACAGCCGCAGCCTCCAGACGTTCGCCGAAGACCTCGCGGTCGGCGAGGGGCTTGCGTCGATGCTGCCGCCCGAGGTCGTGCGCGTCGCGGAGAGCGCGGTGCGCTCGGTCGACGACGCCGCGCGCATGGCGGCCGCGGGCTTCGACGCGGTGCTCGTCGGCGAGGCGTTCGTGCGCGCCGACGATCCGGAGACGTTGCTGCGCAAGATGTCCGAGGTCGTCGTCGCGCAGTCGCGTCGAAGCTCGTAGAGTTGTCGCCGTGTTCGTGAAGATCTGCGGGATCACGACCGCGTCGGACGCGCTGCTCGCGACGAGCGTCGGCGCCGACGCGCTCGGCTTCGTGTTCGCACCGAGCGTGCGCCAGGTGCAGCCGGCCGATGTGCGGGAGATCGTGCGCCGGCTGCCGCACGGCGTCACGACCGTCGGCGTGTTCAGGAACGAGCGACCCGAGCGGGTCGTGACGATCCTGTCGAAGGTCGGGCTGCACGGCGTGCAGCTGCACGGGCACGAGCCGCTGAGCGAGGTCCGCTGGATCCGCGAGCGGGTGCCGTTCGTGATCCAGGCGTTCACCGCGGGCGACCCCGGCCTGGCGGCGGCCGCCAACGGGCCGGCCGACGCGGTGCTGATCGATTCGCCCAATCCCGGCTCGGGCCGGGTCTTCGACTGGACACTCGCCGAGGGCGCGCCGGGGGGCGTGAAGCTGGTCCTCTCGGGCGGGCTCAACCACGACAACGTGGCCGAGGCGATCGCCCGGGTGCGGCCGTGGGGTGTCGACGTGTCGAGCGGCGTCGAGGCGACGCCGGGCCGCAAGGACGCCCGCAAGCTCCGGCTGTTCGTCGAGGAGGCGCGGAAGGCGGGCGAGCTGCTCGCCGACGCCCACCTACCGCGCCGGGAGGGGACCTACGAGGGCTACGAGGGCGCTGGGTTCTCCGACCTCGACCTCACCTCCGAGTTCGTTCCGGACGGCATGTCCCGCGCCGTGCGCAACCGCCCCTTCGACTGGGCCCTCGACGCCTGAGCCGAGTGTCGGGCGCTGCCGGCGCCGCCCAGGGTCGCCGCCCGGCGGGCGGGATTCCCGGCGAAACGGGGAGGCGGCTCCCGTAACATGGCGGCTCCCCCGCCAGCGCTGTCGAGGAGCCCGCCCTGACGAAGCAGACGCCAGTGCCGACGCGCGGCGGCGCGGTGCAGCTCGACCCGCCGGGTCCGGAGCCCGAGGGCCTCGGCCGGTTCGGCGAGTGGGGCGGGCGCTTCGTGCCCGAGACCCTCGTCTCCGCGCTCGAGGAGCTCGAGGCCGAGTTCCGGCGGGCCTGGGGTTCCGACGAGTTCCGAGCCGAGTACGCGGCCCTGCTCGAGAGCTACGCAGGGCGGCCCACGCCGGTCACCGAGTGTCACCGGCTGAGTGATCGCCTCGGCGTCCGCGTCCTCCTCAAGCGCGAGGACCTCACCCACACGGGCTCGCACAAGATCAACAACGTCCTCGGCCAGTCGCTGCTGACCCGCCGCATGGGCAAGGAACGGGTCATCGCCGAGACCGGCGCGGGCCAGCACGGGGTCGCGACCGCGACCGCGGCGGCGCTCTTCGGCCTCGAGTGCACCGTGTACATGGGCGCGGTCGACGTCGAGCGTCAGGCCCTCAACGTGTGGCGCATGCGGCTGCTCGGCGCCGAGGTCGTGCCGGTCGAGTCCGGCAGCGCGACGCTCAAGGACGCGGTGAACGACGCGATGCGCGAGTGGGTCGCGAGCGTCGAGAGCACGCACTACTGCATCGGATCGGTGATGGGTCCGCACCCGTTCCCGTGGATCGTGCGCGAGTTCCAGCGCGTCGTCGGCGACGAGGCGCGTCGGCAGTGCCGCGCCGTGCTCGACGGCAAGGACCCCGATCTCGTCGTCGCGTGCGTCGGCGGCGGCTCGAACGCGATGGGCACGTTCGCAGGCTTCCTCGACACCGACGCCGCGCTCATCGGCGTCGAAGCCGGCGGCCTCGGGCTCGAGTCGGGCAAGCACGGCGCCGCGGTGACACGCGGCGTGCCCGGCGTCGTGCACGGCATGCGCTCGCTCTTCCTGCAGGACGAGGAGGGCCAGGTGCTCGAGGCGTCGTCGATCAGCGCGGGCCTCGACTATCCCGGCATCGGTCCCGAGCACGTCATGCTCGCGAACACCGGAAGGGCCCGCTACGAGGTCGCGACCGACGTCGAGGCGTTGAGTGGGTTCAAGCTGCTCTCGGCGACGGAAGGCATCGTGCCCGCGCTCGAACCTGCGCACGCGATCGGGTGGCTCGAACGCGAAGCCGGCCACTCCGTGCCGACCGGATCGACGGTGCTCGTCACGCTCTCCGGTCGCGGCGACAAGGACGCGGCGCAGGTCGCGGAGATGCTCGGGGAGCTCGGGTGAGTCGCGTCCCGCTCGAAACCCATCTCCGGAAGCGTCGTGACGAGGGCCGCAAGCTGCTCGCGCCGTACGTCACCGGCGGCCTCGGTGGCGCGTGGTGTGACGTCGTGCGCGCGTGCGCGGATGCGGGTGCCGACGCGATCGAGATCGGCATCCCGTTCTCCGATCCGGTCATGGACGGCAAGACGATCCAAGAGGCGAGCCAGCGCGCGCTCGAGCTCGGTGCGACACCGATGAGCGTGCTCGCGGGCGCGGCGCAGCTCGACGTCGACATCCCGCTCGTCGTCATGACGTACTACAACCTCGTCGCGCACGCGGGGCACGAGCGCTTCGCGCGCGCGCTCGTCGAGTCCGACATCGCGGGCGCGATCGTGCCCGACCTCCCGCTCGACGAGCTCGACGGTTGGGGTGACGCGGCCGTCGATGCCGGCGTCGAGACCGTGCTGCTCGCCTCGCCGACGACGACCGACGAACGCTTGCAGGCGATCTGCGCGCGCTCGCAGGGATTCGTGTACGGCGTGTCGTTGCTGGGTGTGACCGGCGAGCGGAGCGCGCTCACGGAGTCGGCGCACCGCATGGGCGCGCGGCTCAAGGCCACCACCGACAAGCCCGCGCTGCTCGGTGTCGGCATCTCCACCCCCGCGCAGGCGCAGGAAGCCGCAGCCGCGGCCGACGGTGTGATCATCGGCAGCGCGCTCGTCCGTCGTCTGCTCCAGGGCGGCGGACCGCAGGAGGCGCACGCGTTCGTCTCCGAGCTGCGGCACGCGCTCGACGAGTGACTCACACCGCTCGCCGGCGGCGAAGCACACGATCGACGAGCGCTCGCTCCCATCCCGCGTCGGAGCGGCGCGCGACCCCGGGGGGCGGCGACGGGTATCCCGGAGCCGAGTGAGCGCGACCGGATCAGTAGTCTCCAACGTCATGGCCGACAAGATCACGATGCGTAGCGACGGCACTCTCGAGGTGTCGGACGAACCGATCATCCCGTTCATCGAAGGCGACGGCACCGGCGTCGACATCTGGCCCGCCGCGCAGCTGGTGATGGACGCGGCGGCCAAGAAGCACGGGAAGTCGATCGCCTGGAAGGAGGTCCTCGCGGGCCAGAAGGCGTTCGACGCGACCGGCGACTGGCTGCCGCAGGAGACGGTCGACACCTTCCGCGAGTACCTCATCGGGATCAAGGGACCGCTCACCACGCCGGTCGGCGGCGGCATCCGCTCGCTCAACGTCGCGCTGCGCCAGATCCTCGACCTCTACGTGTGCCTGCGCCCGGTGCGGTGGTTCGAGGGCGTCCCCTCACCGGTGAAGCGGCCCGACCAGGTCGACATGGTGATCTTCCGCGAGAACACCGAGGACATCTACGCGGGCCTCGAGGTCGAGGAGGGCACGCCCGAGGCGAAGCGGCTCATCGAGCTGCTCGGCAAGGAGATGGGCTGGACGATCCGGCCCGACTCGGGCGTCGGCATCAAGCCGATCTCGGAGACGGGTTCGAAGCGCCTGATCCGCGCCGCCATCGAATACGCGGTGCAGCACGATCGCAAGTCGGTGACGCTCGTGCACAAGGGCAACATCCAGAAGTTCACCGAGGGTGCGTTCCGCAACTGGGGCTACGAGCTCACGCGTGACGAGTTCGCCGACGTCGCGGTCGGCTGGGACGACTGCAACGGCGACCCCGGCGACAAGATCCTCGTGAAGGACAACATCGCCGACATCACGTTGCAGCAGGTACTCACGCGACCGACCGACTTCGACGTGATCGCGACGACGAACCTCAACGGCGACTACCTCTCCGACGCGCTCGCCGCGCAGGTGGGCGGCATCGGCATCGCGCCGGGCGCCAACATCAACTACGTCACCGGCCACGGCGTCTTCGAGGCGACGCACGGCACCGCGCCGAAGTACGCAGGCCAGGACAAGGTGAACCCGGGTTCGCTGTTGCTGTCCGGCGTGCTGATGTTCGAGCACCTCGGCTGGACCGACGCCGCGCACGATGTCGTGCGCGCGCTCGAGGCGACGATCGCGGAGAAGGTCGTCACGTACGACTTCGCGCGACTGATGGACGGCGCGACGGAAGTCAAGACGTCGCAATTCGCGCAGGCCATCGTGGATCGTCTGTAGCGAGAAGATCAGAACGGGTAGTACGAGATGGTCACGCCGCCCGTGATCGTGCTGCTCATCGCGGCGACGCCCGTGTCGTCGATCACGAACTCGGCGCCGTAGATCAGGTACCCGACCGGCGCGTCGACTCGCGTGTAGGTGGCGTTCCCCGACGCATCGACGCGGACGATCTCGTACATCCGCGGTCGGTCGGGATCGCTCACGTCGCTCTGCACCGCGGTGAGCACGAGCACCAGCGAGCCGTCGGGCAGCGCCCGCGCCGCGCGGACGTCGATCGTGCTGACGGAGTCGGTGCCGGTGAAGGAGTACTGCCGGCCGTTCCCGCTCACGGACAGATCGAGCTGCGACGCAGGAGCGTGGAAGGTGATCGTGATCGCGCCGGGCTCCAGCGGCGCGTTGTCCGACGCTGGCACGTAACCCGATCCGTCGTCGTGGAGCTCGGCGGTGAGGGCGCCGTCCTCGGCCACCGAGTAGACGGTCGATCGGGCGACGACGAGCCGGGTGATCTCCGGTCCCGACGGTCCGGCGCCGGGGAAGCTGCCGATCTTCGAGCCGTCGAACGCGTCGTAGACGACGAGGTCGTTGTAGAACGCCGCGATCAACCGGTGCTGCGCGTTCCCGTCGAACACCGCCGCGGTCACCGCGGGTGACGGCAGGTCGAGGGTGCGGGTATACGGCGCCATGCCCTTCGGCTCGAACACGAGACGCCCGTTCGAGTGGTCGAACAGCTCCTTGTTGCCGACGCGGTCGGCGAGGAACGCGGCCGGGCCGCCGCTGGCGCCTTCGCCACCCGTCGTGGCGAACGACACCTGGTTGTCAGCCTTGCCCCACGCGAACGGCGCCGAGTACACCGCATTCGCGGGCGTCAGCTGGTCGACGGACGGCACTGCGTACGGGCTGCGGTTCACGAAGGGGAGTGTCGACGGAGGTGCGGTGTTCGCGACCGCGGTGGTCGTGGTGGTGGACGGCGCGACGGTGGTCGTGTCGTGGGCCGGCGGTGCGGAGTGGCGGGAGTCGTGGCCGAGCGCAAACGCCGCGGTGACGCCGGCGAGCACGACGACGGTCGCAAGGCCCGCGACCGCGGCGCGCTGGTTGCGGCGGTGCCGCACGATCCCGCGGTGCGCGCGGTCGCGCGCTCGCGTGGTCGCGCCCGATGACGCGGCGACGTCGGACGCGAGGTCGTGGAGCTCGGCGCGCAATGAACGTGGATCGTCAGTCATCTCGGCTCGTCTCCAGAAGGGCACGCAGCGCGGCGAGCCCGCGTGATGTCGTGCTCTTGACCGTCCCGAGTGAGCAGCCCATGACGCGCGCGCACTCGGCTTCCGACAGGTCTTCGTAGAACCGCAGCACGACCGCGGTGCGTTGGCGGTCGGGGAGCGCGTGCAACGCGTCGGTGAGCAGGGCGCGATCGACGATCGCGAGCTCGAAGTCGTCGGCGCGCGTCGCGGCGCCACCGACGATCGGCTCGTAACGCCGCGCGATCGCGAGGCGCCGCCCGCGCCCGCGGACCTGGTTCACGACCGCGAGCCGCAGATACGGCCAGAACTCCTCGACGCGACCCTTCGCCCACTTCGGCCAGACGCGCGCGATCGCGTCGGCGGCCGCGTCCTCGGCGCCGCCCTGATCGCCGGGCGCGAGCAACCACGCGAGGCGTACAGCGCGTGCGAAATGCGCGTCGAAGAGGGCGTCGAAGCCGGCGGGCGTGGCGGAGTGGAGCTCGGTCGCGGCGACATCGGCCGACGTCTGTGCCCCGACCTCTCGCGCCGACCCCGCCATCGCGACCATCAATCTCCCAGACGCGTCGTGCGTCGGAAAGGTTGAGCGCGTTCGGAACCGCGCTCGCCCCGCTCCCGATTCCGGAGGGGTGCGGTGCTACGTTCGACCGGCGCTCGAACGCCGAGATCGGCGCGGAGGGTTGGGCTCCGTCGACTGGTCCGTGGGAGGAGTTCACGTGCTGGGTGGCAAGAAGGTCGTCGTCGTGCTGCCGGCGTACAACGCGGAGTCGACGCTGGCGCGCGCGGTCGAGGAGTTGGACCGCGAGATCATCGACCTCGTCGTGCTCGTCGACGACGCGAGCGCGGACCAGACCGTCGAGGTCGCGAAGCGGATCGGCCTCGACCCGATCCGTCACGCGCAGAACCGGGGTTACGGCGCGAACCAGAAGACCTGTTACGCGCGGGCGCTCGAAGCGGGCGGCGACGTCGTCGTCATGGTGCATCCGGATTATCAGTACTCGCCGAAGCTGGTCGTGCCGATGGCCGGCATGGTCGTGAGCGGCGAGTACGACATGGTGCTCGGCTCGCGCATCCTCGCCCAGCGCGCGGTGCAACAGGGCATGCCGTGGTGGAAGTACATCGCGAACCGCGTGCTGACCGGTATCGAGAACGTCGTCGTGCGCGCCAAGCTCTCCGAGTACCACACCGGCCTGCGCGCGTTCAGCGGCGACCTGCTGCGTGCGCTCCCGCTCGAACGGAACTCCGACGATTTCGTGTTCGACAACCAGATGATCGTGCAGGCGCTCGCGGCCGACGCCAAGATCGGCGAGCTGTCGTGCCCGACCCGGTACGCCGACGATTCGTCTTCGATCGACTTCCGCTCGAGCGTCCGGTACGGCGTCGGTGTGCTGCGCACCGCGTGCCAGTACCGCCTGCATCGCATGGGCGTGCGGCGCTACCCGTACCTCGACGTCGACCGGCTGGTGGAACCGCGCGGGCGATCGCACGCCGGCGCGCCCGCGATCTCGTAGTCGTTCGTCAGCGCGCGCCGTGCGCGAAGACCCGCAATTGGATCAGCCAGGCGTGCATCACGAGCTCGCCGGATCGCAGCACCTTCTTGCGGAGCACGACCGGGTCGTAGCCGGCGCGGTCGAGCGCGGCGACCGATGCCGAAAAGTGCGTGTCGGTGGGGTCGAACAGCAGGATCTCGGTTGGCTTTCGCAGCGCGAGCTTCTGGCGCGCGCCGGCGGTCAACATCGGCGGCTTCGACCCGATGAGCGAGTTGAAGTTCGTGTGGTACTGCGCGGCCGGGATGTCGAGTGCTGCGTGCGGCGGCATGTTCCACCACAGCAGCAGGTCGTCGCCGGTGTACGTGGCCGGGCCGACGAACTTCGGCAACTCCGTCTCGATCCGATACTCGGCGAACGAGCGATCGGCGGTGCCACCCAGCGCGCTCGCGTACGCCGGCGGCGGGCCCTGCGCGATGGCCGATCCCGACAGCCGATGGTGCGCCGGGATCGGTGCGACCGTGAGGACGAGCACGCAACCGCTGATCACCACGATGGTCGCGGCGCCGATCCACGCGTGGCGCGCCGGCGCGAACCGGGCGCCCAGACGCGGCGCGCACGCGGCGAGAATCACCCCGGCCACGAGCAGATAGCCGAACGGACCCCAACCGAACGCAGGCACGTGCGGATCGGTCTCGTACACGAGCGGGATCACGAGCAACAGCGCGGCCGGTAGCCATCGCGCGGCGCGCGACGCAGCGAACAGCGGCTGCGCGATCTCGGCGAGGGCGATGGCGAGCGTCAGGCAGACGCCGGACCACAGCGCCGACGAGAAGTAGTGCATCTCGAGCACCTGCACCGAGCCGAGGAACTGTGCGGCCATGAAGAGGAGCAGTTGCAGCGTGAAGATCAGGCCGACGGTGAGTTGCGGCGTCGGAATGCGCACTCGCTTCTTCACGAACACGATCGCCCACGCGGCGGCGACCGCAGGCGGCACCAAGAGGTATGCGACGTACGGGGCCCAGCGCCAGGTCGTCGAGTGGTAACGGCGGGTTTGCTCGGGTTGGCTCAGAAAGCGGGCCGAGTCGAACGTCGGCCGGATGAAGTCGAGGTGTCCGAACATGTTCTCGAAGACGAGGCTCAGCACGATGGTCACGATCAGTGCTGCGCCCGCGAAGACGATGATCCCCGCGAGCACGCGTTTGCGATCGCGGATCAGGCCGATCGCGACGAGCCCGACGAAGGCGGCGACGGCCACGAATGCCCCGACGCCGAAGGTCCAGACTCCGGCCGTGTAGAGCGCAGCTCCGAGTGCGACCCAGATGCCGCGCCGTTTGGAAGGCATCGCCATGCAGGCGAGCGCGCCGGTTGCGTACGCGATGAGCGCGGAGTCGGGGTAGTCGGTACCCCACGCGGTGATGAACACGGGGTTGCTGAGCACGACGATCACACCGAGCGCGGCGGCGGGGCGGCCGTAGAGTCGGCGCAGCAGGAGATACGTCGGCGCGATCGCGATCAGCGCGAAGAAGTAGCGAGTGACGAAGAAACCCGGGAGCGCACCGAACAGCTCGTAGAAGAGATGTGCGGGCGCGAGGAATCCGATGCGATATGCCTCCCGCATGCGCGCCGACGGCGACATCACCGCGAAGTAGCGCGCGAACATGTCGCGCGAGTGCACGATGTACGCGGTGTGGATGCCGGGATCGGGCAGGTCGTTCGGCGCCATCGGGCGCATGCGCAGGACGTAGAACAGCACGACCGGCGAGACGAGGACCGCCATCGTCTCGGCTAGTCGCGAGGCCGCGAGCCGTTCGAGGATCGGTTGCGACGAGCTCGACGCGGTCGTGGCGTCCGAAGCGTCGCGATCAACAACCGTCGTCAACGGGCGGAAAATAGCATCCGCGCGCGTGCGACCGACGGCACCTCGCCGCGTGCCGCGCTCGTCCGCAGGTCAGGCGGTGAGCTGCTTCACGAGCCGGCTCAGCGGCTCGCGGAAGTCGGGGAGCAGGGGCACGCCGCCGAGGCGGAGCGCGGCGTTGTCGAGCACCGAGTTGCGGGGCCGCGGCGCGGGGCGGGGCGGCGTGAGCTCGGCGGTCGAGATCGGCTTCACCCGATCGGCGTCGAGGCCGGCCGCCGAAAGCACCTCGCGTGCGAACTCGTACCAGCTGACCGCGCCCTGGTTCGTGACGTGGAACACGCCCGGGCGGCGATCGATCGCGAACCGTTCGAGCATCACCGCGAGGTCGTCGGCGAACGAGGGGTGACCACGCTGGTCGTCGACGAACGTGAGCGTGTCGTGCTCGGCCGCGAGCCGCAGGATCGTCTTCACCATGTTGGCGCCGTACGCGCCGCACACCCACGACGTGCGCACCACGGTCGCGCTCGTACAACCTGCCGCCTCGGTCTCGCTCGCGAGCTTCGAGCGCCCGTACACCGAGCGCGGGTTCGGTCGGTCCCACTCCACGTACGGCTCGGGCTGGTCGCCGTCGAACACGTAGTCGGTGGAGATGGTGATCAGGTGCGCGTCGGTGCGCGCGCACGCCTCGGCGACGTATCGGGTTCCCAGCGCGTTCACGAGGAACGCGCGGTCGGGATCGCCTTCGCACGCGTCGACCGCGGTCCAGGCCGCGCAGTGCACGACGACATCGGGCCGTGTCGACGTGATCGCCTGGAGCACCGCGTCGCGGTCACCGACGTCGAGCGTCGCGTGGTCGGCGGCGACGACGGTGTGGCGTTCGGCCGCGTGGAAGCGCGCCGCGACCTCGTGGCCGACCTGGCCGCCGGCACCGGTGACGAAGATCCTCACGCGCCCGCCTTCAGCGGTTCCCACCACCACCGGTTCGCGCGGTACCACTCGACGGTCTCGGCGAGCGCCTCGTCGAGCGTGCGCTGCTTCTTCCAACCGAGCGCCGTGACCTTGGCGATGTCGACGGAGTAGCGGCGGTCGTGGCCGAGGCGGTCGGGCACGTACTCGACGAACGAGTCGTCGCGACCCAGCAGCGTGAGCAGTTTGTCGACGAGCACGCGGTTCGGCGTCTCGTTGCCGGCGCCGATGTTGTAGATGTCGCCCGGCTCGCCGCGCTCGAGCGCGAGGTGCACGCCCGCGCAGTGGTCGTCGACGTGGATCCAGTCGCGCTCGTTCAGGCCGTCGCCGTACAGCGGCACGCGCTTGCCGTCGAGCAGGTTCGTGGTGAAGAGCGGGATGACCTTCTCGGGGTACTGGAACGCCCCGAAGTTGTTCGTGCAGCGCGTGACGACGACCGGAAGCCCGTACGTGTGGTGATACGAGAGCGCGATCAGGTCGCTGCCCGCCTTCGACGCGGAGTACGGGGAGCGGGGCTCGAGCGGATCGCTCTCGCTCGACGACCCGACCTCGACCGATCCGTACACCTCGTCGGTGCCGATGTGCACGACGCGCGCCATCTCGAGGCGGCGCGCGGTGTCCATCACGATGTTCGTGCCGAAGCAGTTCGTGTTGATGAAGTCGTCCGGACCGGCGATCGAGCGGTCGACATGGCTCTCGGCCGCGAAGTGCACGACCGCGTCGTGCCCGCGCATCGCCGACTCGAGCGTGCCCGGGTCGGTGATGTTCCCCTTGACGAACTCGTAGCGCGGGCTGTCGTCGACGTCGCGCAAGGTCGAGAGATTGCCCGCGTAGGTGAGCGCGTCGTAGACCGTGACTTCGTCGTCGGTGTTCGCGAGCACATGGCGGACGTAGTTCGAGCCGATGAAGCCCGCGCCCCCGGTGACGAGGATCTTCACGTGCGCAGTGGCCACACCGGGCGCGCGCCGGCCTCGAGGTCGCGCCGCCAGGGGTTCTCGCGGTCGCGGTTCGAGAGCACCGGGTCCTTCACGTGCCAGTCGCCGTTGATCTCCGGGTCGTTGTACGCGACACCGAGCTCGTCGGCCGCGTTGTAGTAGCCGTCGACGAGATACGTGATCGTCATCTCGGTGAGCGACGCGAAGCCGTGCGCGACGCCGGGCGGGATGAACACGCCGCGGTGATCGTGCTCGACGCCGGTGCCCTCGGGGAGTCCGAGGTCGAACGACATGGTCGCCCCGTCGGTGGGGCTGCCGTGGCGCAGGTCGTGCAGCACGATGCGCGCGCGCCCGAACGGCACGTACCAGTAGTCGGCCTGGTGGAGGTGATAGTGGAGACCGACGACGCAGCCGGGGGAACGGTCGGCGCGGTTCGACTGGATCATCTCGCGCCCGTTCGGGATCCACGCGCGCCGGTAGGTCTCGACGAACAGACCGCGCGGGTCGCGGTGGATGACGGGCTCGACGAGATAGACGCCGGCGATCGTGTCCGACTCGGTGACCGTGGCCATCAGTGAGGGTCTCCTATTCGAGCTCGACGCGGGAATGGTCGCCCAACATGAGCCGGCTCGCCCGGGGCCGGAGCTGAGATCGTACGACCTCGACCTCGCGCCCGAGCAAGGAGTCCTGCAGCCGGTGGACGCCGACGATGCGGCTGCGTTCGAGGACGACGCTGTGCTCGATCTCGGAGTCGACGATCTCGCAGTCGTTCGCGATCGACGTGAACGGTCCGACGTACGCGTTCACGAGCTTCGCGTTCGCGCCGATGATCGCGGGACCGCGAACGGTCGACCGTTCGAGCTTCGCGCCCGCCTCGATCACGACGCGTCCGCTGACGCGGCTCTCGTCGTCGACGTCGCCGTCGATGCGCGGGGAGATCGTCTCGAGGATGAGGCGGTTGCAGTCGAGCAGCGGGTCCTTCTTGCCCGTGTCGATCCACCACCCGCGCAGCACTTCGTGCAGCACGTGGTGATCGTGATCGATGAGCCACTGGATCGCGTCGGTGATCTCGAGCTCGCCGCGTGGCGACGGTTCGATCGCGCGCACCGCCTCGTGGATCGTCGCGTCGAAGAGGTAGACGCCGACGAGCGCGAGATCCGACGGCGGGTCGGCCGGCTTCTCGATGAGTCGGAGGACGCGACCGTCGTCGTCGACCGCGGCGACACCGAACTGCCGCGGGTCGTCGACGTGCGCGAGGAGGATCTGCGCGGCCGGACGCGGCGCGCCCGATGCGTCGCCGAGCTGCGGCGCGCGATCGCGCGCGTGCCGGAAGTGGTCGATGAACTCGGCGATGCCCTGTTGGAGCATGTTGTCGCCGAGATACATCACGAAGTCGTCGTCGCCGAGGAAGTCGCGCGCGATGAGGACGCAGTGCGCGAGGCCGAGCGGCGCGTCCTGCGGGATGTAGGTGATCTGCGCGCCGAAGCGCGAGCCGTCGCCGAGCGCGGCCTCGATCTCGGCGCCGGTGTCGCCGACGACGATGCCGATGTCGGTGATGCCCGCGGCGACCATGTCCTCGAGCCCGTACATGATGATCGGCTTGTTCGCGATCGGCACGAGCTGCTTCGCGCTCGTGTGAGTGATCGGTCGCAGACGGGTGCCGGCCCCGCCGGACAGGATCAAGCCCTTCATATCGGCGCGCAGTTGTACCATGCCGGCCCGATGGCGAACGACCCCGGCAGTCGGGAGAAGCGGGACGGCTGCGATCTCTGCGAGGCCGCACGGATCACGCCCTGGTTCCACGAGGACGACGTCTGCTGGATCGCGGAGTGCGAGATCTGCGCGACGCCGATGGTCGTCTGGCGGGGCCACGGCACGGAGCCGCCGGCCGAGGAGCTTGCGCACATGCACGAGCAGCTCGCCCTCGTGGTCGCGGAGCACTTCACGTACGAGCACTACGTCGACGACAACATGCGGAACATCCCCGACCACTACCACGCGCACGCCCGCCCGAAGGGCGGCTTCTTCGGCCACGGGATGCGCCGTACCAACGGCTCGTGAACAGTGCCTGACCGCGAGCGCGGAGGCGAAGCGGGCGTGCGACGTGCGGCGAGTGGGCCGGAGCGGCTCGGCGCCGCCGGCGCCGTGAGCGGAAATGCCTGAACGGCCGGAGTACATCCTCACGATCGACCTGGGCACGTCGGGGCCGAAGGTCGCGCTCTTCACACCGCTCGGCGAGTACGTCGACGGTGAGTTCGAGCCCGTCGAGCTCCTGCTGTCGCCGGGCGGGGGCGCGGAGCAGCGACCCGCCGACTGGTGGTCCGGCATCGTCGCGGGCACGCGCCGGCTGCTCGATCGCACCGGCTCGACGGTGCGCGTCGACGACATCGTCGCCGTCTCGGTCACGTCGCAGTGGTCGGGGACGGTGCCCGTCGACCGCGAGGGCGTGCCGCTGCACGACGCGATCATCTGGATGGACTCGCGCGGCGCCGCGCAGATCCGCGACCTCGTGGGCGGTCCGGTCAAGGTCTCGGGTTACGACCCGCGCACGCTGCGCAAGTTCCTGCGCCTCACCGGCGGCGCGCCCGCGCACTCGGGCAAGGATCCGATCGCGCACATCCTCTGGTTGCAGGCGGAACGTCCCGATGTCGCGCGCGCCACCTACAAGTACCTCGAGCCGAAGGACTGGCTGAACCTCAAGCTCACGGGCCGCGCCGCGGCGACGTACGACTCGATCGTCGTGCACTGGCTCACCGACAACCGCGATCTCGCGCACATCGACTACGTGCCCGAGCTGCTCGCGCTCGCGGGTATCGACCGCGCGCAGCTGCCCGACCTGATCGCCGCGACCGACGTGCTCGCGCCGTTGAGTGCGACGGCGGCCGCGGAGCTCGGCGTGCCCGCGGGCATCCCCGTCGTCGGCGGTACGCCCGATCTGCAATCCGCGGCCGTCGGCTCCGGTGCGGTGCGCGACTTCGAAGGCCACCTGTACCTCGGTACGTCGTCGTGGCTCACGTGTCACGTGCCGTTCAAGAAGACCGACATCCTGCACGGCGTCGCGTCGCTGCCGTCGCCGCTGCCCGGCAAGTACTACGTCGCCGACGAGCAGGAGACCGCGGGCGCGTGCCTCAACTACCTGCGCGATCGCGTCTTCTTCCCGGACGACGGCCTGGGCACGGGACCGGCGCCGGTCGACGTGTACCAGCGCTTCGACACGCTCGCCGCGACCGCGCCCGCGGGCAGCCACCGCGTGATCTTCACGCCGTGGCTCAACGGCGAGCGCACACCGGTCGACGACCACACGGTGCGCGCCGCGTGGATGAACCAGTCGCTCTCGACGACCCGAGCCGACCTGATCCGCTCGACCCTCGAAGGCGTCGCGTACAACTCGCGCTGGCTGTTGGAAGTCGTCGAGAAGTTCACCGGGCGGCAGTTCGACGGTCTCAACGCGATCGGTGGAGGCGCCGCGTCGCCATTGTGGTGCCAGATCCACGCCGACGTGCTCGACCGGACGATCCGGCAGGTCGAGCACCCGATCCGGGCGAACGCGCGCGGTGCGGCGCTGATCGGCGCGCTCGCGCTGAAGCGAGTCACCGTCGACGACATCGGGCGCCGGGTCACGGTCACGAAGACGTTCACGCCCCAGCGCGAGCACCGCGCGATCTACGACGACCTGTATCGCGAGTTCCGCGCGACCTACAAGCACAACCGTGCGATGTACCGGAAGCTGAACGGCGGACAGGGATGACCGACGAAGTAGCCCGACGGCCCTCCGACGGCGCGCCGATGACTGCGACATCGGCATCGGCTCGCTTTGGCGAGATGCCACCGGTAGCCCGACGGCCCTCCGACGGCGCGCCGATGCCTGCGACATCGGCATCGGCTCCCTTTGGCGAGATGCCACCGGTAGCCCGGCGGCCCTCCGACGGCGCGCCGATGACTGCGACATCGGCATCGGCTCCCTTTGGCGAGATGTCACCGGTAGCCCGACGGCCCTCCGACGGCGCGCCGATGCCGATGCGCGATTGGGGTCTGCTCACGGACGCGGAGGTGGAGCGCGTCGTCATCGTGTCGCCGCACCTCGACGACGCGGTGCTCGGCTGCGGCTTGTTCATGCTTGCCCATCCCGGTGCGACCGTCGTCACCGTCTTCGCCGGCAACCCGCCCGCGTACCCCACGGCGATGCGCTACTGGGACGTGCAGGGCGGCTTCGGACCCGACGACGACGTCATGGCCGTGCGCCGGGCCGAGGACGACGCCGCGCTGAAGCTCGTCGGCGCAACCGCGCGTCATCTCGACTTCATCGAGCACACGTACCTCCCGGGCGATCGTCCGGTCGCGCCGGACGTCATCGCCGGCCCACTCGGCGACGCGCTGCGCGCGCTCGATCCGACCGCGGTGCTCGCGCCGTTCGGCCTCGCGAACCCGGATCACGACGTGACGCACGATGCCGCGATGCTCGTGCGCGACGCGATGCCCGACGTCGCCTGGTTCTGTTACGAAGACTGCGGCTACAAGCACATCCCCGGGATGCTCGCGTGGCGCGTCGCGCGTCTGTTCAAGCGCCGGATCTGGGCGACGCCCGCGTGCCCGACGGTGTCGACCGACCACGCTCGCAAGCGGGCCGCGGTCGAGTGCTATCCGACGCAGGTGCTCGCGCTCGAGGACGACTGGCGGATCCTTGCGAAGCTCGACGCGCCCGCGCCCGAGCAGTACTGGCGGCTGGCCCTGCCGCCGTCCGGTTGGCCCGATTTGCCCGCCTAGACTTGCGTTTCCCTTTCCGATCGGAAGGGGCCGGGGCGAGGGAATCCGAGCTTGGCCAACGCAGTGCAGACGCGCCCACTCGTGCGCGTCCCGGGGACTCGGGTGCGCGCCGTCTCGACCTCGCGGGCGACGGCGTTGGGCGTCGCGGTCGGTGCCGTCGCCGCCGTCTTCTACTTCCTCGGCGCGGGCCGCGCCCTCGACTTCGACTCGAGCGTCACCGTCGGCATCTTCGTCAAGACCGGCTCGCTGCTCGACCCGCTCAAACGGCAGGTCGCGCTCAACAACCATCCACTGTTCTCGATCATCGAGCACGTGCTGTGGACGCTCGGGCTGCGGTCGGAGGTGTGGCTTCGCATCCCGCCGATCCTGTTCGGCGTCGCGACGATCGCGATCGTCACCGCGTGGTGCGCGCGGTCGTTCGGTGTCGTGCCCGCGTTGAGCGCGGGCGCGATCGTCGCCGCGAACCCGATGTTCGCCCAGTTGTCGCGCCAGCTTCGCGGCTACAGCCTGTTGAGCCTCTGCGCGGTGTCGTCGACGCTGCTGCTGTGGCGCCTCGTCGAGCGCAGCAACCGACCGATTCCGTCGTGGGTGCCGGTGGCCTACGTGCTGTTCACCGCCGCGGGCATCGCGACCCACCTCTACGGCGGCATCGTGCTGCTCGTGCACATCGGTATCGTCGTCGCGCGCAAGGAGATGGACGCGACGTGGTACTGGCGCTGGATCCTCAGCGCGGGCATCGGCGGAGTCGTCTACCTGCCGACGATCAACACCGTGCTGAACACGCGCAACAGCCGGACCTTCTACCTGACATTCCCGCGCGACGTCGCCGAGTCCCTCTTGGGGCAGGCGACCGTCGCGGTCGTCGCGCTCGCGCTCGTCGTCGCCTACGCGGTGTGGATGGCGCACCGTCGGCCGAGCGCAGTGGGCGGCGTGGTCGCGATGGCGATCATCTTCCTGTTCGTGTGGCTCGTCGCGCAGCCGCAGTTCCTCGTGTTCCGCTATCTCGTCTGGTTGGTCCCGGGCGTCGCCCTCGCGGCGGCGATCGCCGTTGCGCGCCGGCCCGGCCTCGTCGTGCTCGTCGTCATTGCCGTGGTCGCGATGGTCGTGCACGAGCAGAGCTACTGGACGCAGACCGAGGTGCCGACCGCGCAGATGGCCGCGGTCGTCGACGCGGCACGCGCCGAGCACCTCACCGTGTGCGGGATCAATCACACGGGCGTGGGAGTCGTCGGCTACACGCCGCAGCCCGTGAAGGCGCTCACGCCGCGCGCGGTGCTCGACTGCGACGTCGCGATCGGCTTCTACCTCACGCCCGCGTTCGACCGGGTCGAGCGGCGCGCCTTCCCGTACGCGTGGACGCTCCCCGGTGGTGTCGCCGGTTTCGTCTACTCGAAGCGGCCGCGGTCGTTCATCGACGCAGCCATGCCCGCACCGAAGCTCACGCTGAAGACGCACCCGAAGACCTGGCCGAAATAGCCGCTGCGACGGCACGCGGCACGCCGGACACGGGCGCCGTGCTCGTCGCTACGGCAAACCGGCGCCCGGGATGGCGACGCGGGTCGCGCGGATGCGGCCGGGGCGCGTCTTCACGGTCTCATCGTTCAATGCCATCTCCGACGTGCAGATGTAGAGCGTGCGGCGGTCGTCGTCGCCGAGCATGCACGCGAACGCGCCCTGCTCGGTCGCGATCTCCTGCAGGATCTCGCCGCCTTCCCGCACGCGCAGGCACCGGCGGCTCAGCGGACACGCGATCCACACCGCGCCTTCGGCGTCGAGGCAGATGCCGTCGGGGAGCGCGCCGTCGAGCTGCGCCCATAGGCGACGATCGGTGAGGGACCCGTCGGCCGCGATCGTGAACGCGGTGAGCCGACCGGCGACGGTCTCGCCGACGATCAGGGTGCGACCGTCGGGGGTGACGACGCTGCCGTTCGGGAACTGCAGGTCGTCGGCGGAGACGCGCGCGGTGCCGTCGGGCTCGACCGCGACGATGTTCGACGGCCGCGGGCGCTCGCCCCGATCGAGGTCGAAGCCGAAGCTGCCGACGTAGGCGCGCCCGTCGGCCGACACGACCATGTCGTTGCAGTTGTGGATCGAGAGGCCCGAGAGATCGGCCACCTCCGCGAGGGTGCCGTCGCGCTCGAGTCGGAGCAGTCGCTGGTCGAGCATCGACACGATCAGCAGGTCGCCGGCCGGTGTCCAACCCAGACCCGAAGGTTGCTGCTCGACCCGCACGATCTCGTCGACCGCGCCGGTCGCGGGGTCGAGCGCGAGCACCTGGTGCGCGTGCTGATCCGAGAAGAACAGTCGGCCGTCGTGCCAGCGCGGCCCTTCCGGGAACGCGAGTCCTTCGACCACTGTTCGCAGGTCGGCAGCATCAGCCATCGTCACCCTCCTCGGTCGCAGTCTCGTCGATCGGTTCGACGGCGCGCTCGGTCGTCGAGGGACTCAACTCGTCGAGCGGGCGCCCGTACGACTCGGGCAGCCCGGGCACGAAGAACGCGGCGACGAGCGACGCGATGCCACAGATCGCGATCGCGCGACCGATGCCGCCGACGTGGTCGGAGAGCTGGCCCGCCGCGACGAGGCCACCCGCGGACCCGATCACGCTGATGCCCACGAGGAATCCGTTCGCGGTGCCGCGCACCTCGGTCGCGAACAGCTCGGCGCCGAGCGTGGCGAGCACGATGCCCGCGACCGCGCCGGTCACCGTGGCGAGGCCCGAGCTCACCCAGAGCACCGGACCACCGACGAGGAAGAACACCATCTGGATCGCGGTCGCGCCGAAGAGCGACGCGCTCGCGAGCGGAATGCGCCGGCCCCGTTCGGCGAGCCGGCTCGCGACGATCACGCCGAGGATTCCCGGCACCACCGTCGTCACCGCGAGGAGCACGACGATCCCGGATCCCGAGAAGTGGCGCACGTCCTGCAGGTAGCGGTTCGTGAGCTGCGACGAGGGCGCGTTGAAGACGTTCGTGAGCAGTGCGATGAGGGCGAGCAGGAAGAACCGCCGACCGTACGTCGGGCCGAGCACCTCGCGCAGCTGCCCGCGCGTGATCCGCTTCGACACGAGCGCGTGGTAGCGGCGAGTCTCGGCGAGCTCGCGCGCGAGACGGGGGATCATGAGCAGCACGACGAAGCTCAACGCGAACGACACGCGCCAGGCCTGCACGCCGCGGTCCGCGATCGGCAGGGTGAGCACCGCGAAGGAGAAGCCGAAGCCCCCGGCGAGCCCGAGCATCGCCGTCGAGAACGCGCGCGCGCCTTCGGGCGCCTCTTCGACGGCGGCGACCGCAGCGACGGCATAGGTCGCGTTCACGAACGCGCGCGTGAGGGTCTGTAGCGCGGTGAGGGACCCGAGCGAGGGTGCGAACGCGGACGCGATGTTCGTGATGCAGATTCCGGCGACGCACACGAGGAGCATGCGCCGGCGGCCGACGCGGTCGGCGAGGGCGGTCGCGACGAGCGCGACGAGCACCCCGCCGCGCGTGATCGCGAGTGCGCTGCTCAGACGCGCGTCGGACGCGTGGAACGCGTCGGCGATGAAGCTCGAGTTCTGACCGAAGAGGCCGCCGCCGAAGCCCGCGATCGTGCACGCGAACGCGGCGGCCGAGAGGAGCGCGGCCTGCTCCGGCTCGAACGCCACGTCCGGGAGGGCCTTCACACCCTTCGGCGGCGGCGGTGGCTCGGTCCCGTCGAGCGCGGCCTCGATGCTCTCGACGGCGAACCGCACGTTGCGCTTCAACATCGTCGCGACGAGCGGGCCGATCGCCCACCAGAAGAAGGGCACCGCGAAGTCGGTGTCCGCGTCGACGGTCACGAGCGAGCCCGCGGCGTCGCTCACGATCGTCACCGACAGCGACGCGTCGGCGGCCGCGCTCGGAAGCGTGCCCGTCAGCGTGCCGCCGGGCGGCCCGTCGACGTCGAGCGCGGCGCGCGCGGCCTGCTCCACGTCCGCCACCGGCTCGTCGAGGCGGACGAGCATCTGGCGGCGCACGTGCGGCATGCTACGGCCGGTGCGTCGCAACCGAACGGCGCCGGATGGAGGACGACATGGCGCTCGCGGTCGGTGACAAGGCCCCCAACTTCTCGCTGGTCGACCAGCACGGGAAGAAGGTGAAGCTCGGTGACTTCAAGGGCCGGAAGCTGATCGTGTACTTCTACCCGAAGGCCGACACGCCGGGCTGTACGACGCAGTCCTGCGAGTTGCGCGACGCGCACCCGTCGTTGAAGCGACTCGGCGTCGCGATCGTGGGCATCAGTCCGGACGCGCCGGCGAAGCAGTTGAAGTTCGACGAGAAGTACTCGCTCGAGTTCCCGCTCCTCGCCGACGAGGACCATTCGGTCGCGACCGCGTGGGACGCGTGGGGCGAGAAGTCGCTCTACGGCAAGAAGTACATGGGCATCATCCGCTCGGCCTTCGTCGTCGACGAGAAGGGCAAGCTGGCCGGCGTCTTCTACAAGGTCTCCCCGAAGGACACCGTCAAGAAGGTCAAGAGCGCGCTCTGAGCCTCGCCTCGGTCCCGTGGTACTGCGTTATCGGGGCATAGCCCCGTAACGCAGTACCACTACGAACGCGGACGAGCGCTTACGCGCCGACGGCGTGGAAGCCGCCATCGACGTGAACGATCTCGCCCGTCGTCATCGGGAACAGATCCGAGAGCAGCGCGACGCACGCGCGCGCGACGGGCTCGTTGTCCTTCACGTTCCAGCCGAGTGGTGCACGCGTCGCCCACACGTTTTCGAACTGGTCGAAGCCCGGGATGCTCTTCGCCGCGATCGTGCGGATCGGGCCTGCGGCGACGAGGTTCACGCGGATGCCGTCGGCGCCGAAGTCGCGCGCGAGGTACCGCGCAGTCGACTCGAACGCGGCCTTGGCGACGCCCATCCAGTCGTACACGGGCCACGCCTGCGTGGCGTCGAAGTCGAGGCCCACGATCGACCCACCGCCGCTGAGTAGCGGCCGGCACGCGACCGCCAACGCCTTCAGCGAATACGCCGACACCTGCAGCGCGATCGAGACGTCGCTCCACGGCGCGGTGAGAAATCCGCCGCCGAGACACGACTCCGGTGCAAACGCGATCGCGTGCAGCACGCCGTCGAGGCGGCCGCCGACGCGCGCCGCGAGCGACGCGAGATCGTCGTCGTTCGACACGTCGAGCTCGACGATCTCGACCGTCTCCGGCAGCCGGCGGGCCGCGCGCTGCGTGAGGCTCATCGCGCGCCCGAACGACGTCAGCACGACCTCCGCGCCTTCCTCCTGCGCGCGCCGCGCGACGCCGAACCCGATCGAGTCGGTGTTGAGCACGCCCGTGACGAGAATGCGTCGGTCCTTCAGCAGCATCGATCCCCCCGAGTGAAGGCGCGGGTCAGAGCGGCCCGTTGGAGTGTCGCCGCGGCCGTCGGGTGTCGCGCTTCGTTGCGAGTACTTCCAGCGTGCGCAGCAGCGCGCTGCGGGTCTCGGACGGCTCGATCACGGCGTCGACGTACCCGCGCTCCGCGGCGCGGTACGGGTTCGAGAAGGCGGTCCCGTATTCGTCGACGAGCTCGCGCTCGCTCGTCACGCGCTCCTCGTCGGACAGGGTGCGCAGCCGCCGGCCGTGCAGGATCTGCACCGCCGCGGACCCGCCCATCACCGCGATCTCTGCGCCCGGCCACGCGAGACAGACGTCGTTCCCGACCCCACGCGAGTCCATGACGATGTACGCGCCGCCGTACGCCTTGCGCAGCACGATGCAGACGCGCGGCACGGTCGCCGCGCAATATGCGTGCACGAGCTCCGCGCCGTGGCGGATCATCCCGCGCCATTCGAGGTCGCGCCCGGGCTCGAAGCCGGGCGTGTCGACGAAGGTGAGGATCGGCAGGTTGAAGGAGTCGCAGAACTCGACGAAGCGCGCCGCCTTGCGCGACGCCTCGATGTCGAGCGTGCCCGCGCGGTGCGACGGCTGGTTCGCGACGACGCCGACCGCCCGCCCACCGAGACGTCCGAGCGCGGTCACCATGTTCGCCGCGTAGTCGGCGCGCAGCTCCAAGAGGGTGTCGGCGTCGAGCACGTCCTCGACGACGACGCGGACGTCGTAGGGCCGGTTCGGCGCCGCGGGCACGACCCGCGCCGCCTGCTCGCACGGCCGGGCCGCGACATCGTCGCCGGCCACGAGCGGCGGATCCTCGAGATGATGGCTCGGAAGGTACGAGAGCAGCGCGGCGACCGCCTGCTCGGCTTCTTCCGGCGTGTCGACGACGAGCGATGCGACGCCGCTGCGCGTGCCGTGCATCGCCGCGCCGCCGAGGGCGCCGCGCGCCACCGAGATGCCCGTGAACTCGACGACGGAGTCGGGACCGCTCACGTACGCGAACGCGTCGCCGGTCATCACGACGAGATCGGCGAGCCCGAGCAGCAGCGCGGGACCGGAGACGCACGGCCCGATGACCGTGAGCACGGTCGGCACCACGCCCGACGCGTGCGCGAACGCGCGTGCGATGCGGCCCCAACCGTGGAGCGCGGCGACGTTCTCGCGAAGCTCCGCACCGGACGTGTCGAGCACACCGACGATCGGTAGGTGCGACTCGAGGCCGAGCGTGACCGCCCGCGCGATCGTCCCCGCACCGGCCGCCCCGATCGCGCCGTGGTGCTTGCCGCCCGCGACGCGGAACCACGAGACGGGACGTCCGTCGATCTCCCGCATCCCCGCCGTGGCGGCGGCGTCGACCTGCGCGCCGATCGCGACCGCGACGGTCACGACGCCGGGGCGATGATCAGGCTCGCGTTGTGGCCGCCGAATCCGAACGAGTTCGACAGTGCAGGACCCGCGGCGACGGCGCGCGGCTTGCCCGCGACGATGTCGAGATGGATGTCGTCGCCGAGCTGTTCGAAGTTCGCGGTCGGCGGCACGAGACCCTCGGCCATCGCGATCAGGCACGCGACCGCCTCGGTCGCGCCGGCCGCGCCGATCAGGTGACCGGTGACGCCCTTCGTCGACGTCGTCGGTGGGGAAGTGTCGCCGAACACCTTGCGCACCGCCTCGGCCTCGGCCGCGTCGTTGAGCGGCGTCGACGTGCCGTGCGCGTTGATGTGCGCGATGTCGGACGGTGCGAGTCCCGCGTCGTCGAGCGCGAGCTGCATGCACGCAGCCGCGCCCTCACCACCGGGCGACGGCGCAGTGATGTGGTAGGCGTCGGAGTTCCGGCCGTAGCCGACGATCTCGCCGTAGATGCGCGCGCCGCGCGCGACCGCGTGGTCCCACGACTCGAGTACGAGCGCGGCCGCGCCCTCACCCATCACGAAGCCGTCCCGATCGGCGTCGAACGGCCGCGACGCGCGGAGAGGATCGTCGTTGCGCGTGCTCAGCGCGGTCATACGTGCGAACGCGCCCATCGCGGTCGGGGTGATCGAGCACTCCGCACCGCCCGCGAGCACGACGTCGGCCTCGCCGTAGCGGATCATGCGCGCGGCCTCGCCGATCGCGTTCGCGCTCGCGGCGCACGCGGTCGCGACACAGAGGTTCGGCCCGGTCCAGCCGAAGCGCATCGCGATGTTCCCGGCCGTCGCGTTCACCATCATCATCGGCACGAGCAAGGGGCTGACGCGAGTCGAGCCCTTGTCGTGGCGGATGATGACCTGCTCCTCGAGCGTCGTGAGGCCACCGACGCCGCCACCCATGACGACGCCGCAGCGCGCGGGGTCGGTCGCGAGATCGCCGGCGTCGGCGAGCGCGTCGGCCGCGGCCGCAACGCCGAGCTGCGACGAACGGTCGAGCCGGCGCGCGTCTTTCGGCGGCACGTACGCGGTGACGTCGAAGTCGCGCACCTCGCAGCCGAACTTCACCGCGAGGTCGGCGGTGTCGAGCAGCGTGAGCGGCGCGGCGGCGGAGACGCCGGCAGTGAGCGCGCTCCAGAACGAGTCGACGTCGCAGCCGGCGGGCGTCTTCACACCCAGCCCGGTGACCGCGACGCGCGCTCTTCCCCGGTGATCGACGGCGGCGCTCATCGGTGGGTCACCCGACCTTGGCGAGCACCATGTCGACCGCGTGACCGACGGTGGTGACGCCTTCGAGGTCCTCCTCGGGCACTTCGATGTCGAAGCGCTCCTCGAGACCCATCACGAGCTCGACGAGGTCGAGGCTGTCGGCGTCGAGATCTTCCTTGAAACGAGCCGCCTCCGTGACGGAGTCGGGCTCGACACTGAGCACCTCGACGGCAACGTCACGAATGGCGTCGAGTGCCACGGTGCGCTCCATGTGATGTCCTCCTGAAAGGGCTGGGATTCGGGCATGACGGTCGGTCGGACGGGTCGAACTGGGTCGAACTGTACGGGACGGGCGTGCGAAATCAGTGCCCCATCCCGAGCCCGCCGTCGACGGGTAGGAGCGCGCCGGTCACGTAGCCGGCGGCTTGCGAGCTCAAGAACGCGATGGCGCTCGCGCATTCCTCGACCGTGCCGAAACGTCCGAGTGGAACCGTCTGCGCGGCCGTCGCGCGCCAGTCCTCGGGCATGTCCGCGGTCATCGCGGTCTCGATCGGACCCGGCGCGACGACGTTGCACGTGATGCTGCGACGCGCGAGCTCGCGCGCGACCGAACGGGTCAGACCGAGCAGTCCGGCCTTCGCAGCGGCGTAGTTCGCCTGCCCCGGTGCGCCGATCTGCGCGCTCGCGGACGACACGTTGACGATGCGTCCGTACCGCGCCTTCATCATGGCGGGCGTGGCGCGCCGGATCGTATGGAACGCGCCGGTCAGGTTCGTCGAGAGCACCGCGTCCCACTGCTCGTCGGTCATGCGTACGACGAGTCCGTCGCGGGTGACGCCCGCGTTGTTCACGAGCACGAGCGGCGCGCCGAACGCGGCCTCGGCTTCGCCGAAGAGCCGGTCGACCGCGCTTGCATCGGCGACGTCGGCGCGTACCGCGAGCGCCTTGCCGCCCGCGGCTTCGACCGCCGCGACCGTCGCCTGCGCGCCCGCGTCGTCGTTTCCGTAGCAGAACGTGACGGGGTGACCCTGGCGCGCGAGCGCGACGCACGTCGCCGCGCCGATGCCTTTCGATCCGCCCGTGACGAGCGCGGGGCTCGTGTCGCTCATCGATCACCCCAGCGCATCAGTGCGCTCGCCCAGGTCATGCCCGCGCCGAATCCGCACATCAACACGAGGTCGCCGGGCTGGACACGGCCGTCGTCTACGGCTTCGAACAACGCGAGCGGGATCGACGCCGACGACGTGTTGCCGTAGCGCTCGATGTTCACGATCGTGCGCTCCATCGGAATGCCGACACGACCCGACGCGGCCTCGATGATGCGGAGGTTCGCCTGGTGGGGCACGAACCAGTCGACGTCGTCCGCGGTGATGCCCGCCTTCTCGAGCGTCGCCGCGCTCGATTCGACGACGACGCGCACCGCGCGCCGGAACACCTCTTGGCCGGCCATGTACATGTAGTGCTTGCCGGCCTTGACGGTCTCGATCGACGGTCGCAGTCGCGATCCGCCGGCGGGGATCTCGAGCAGGCCCGCGGCGGAGCCGTCGCAGCCGAGGTCCCACGCGAGCAGGCCGCCGTCGCCGGTCGCGGGGGCGATCACCGCGGCGCCCGCGGCGTCGCCGAAGAGGATCGTCGTCGTGCGGTCCTCGGGATCCATCAGTCGCGAGACGGTCTCGGCGCCGACGAGCAGCACGTTGCGGCTGCCGGTCGCGAGCATCGACGCGCCGACGACGAGCTCGTACACGAATCCGCTGCACGCGGCGGAGAGGTCGAACGATCCGCACCGCAATCCGAGCGCTTCACCGATGAACGCGCCGGTGTGCGGCATCGGCTGCTCGGGCGATTGCGTCGCCACGATCATGAGGTCGATGTCGGACGGCGTGAGTCCCGCGTGCTTGATCGCCGCCGCGGCCGCGGTGGTACCGAGCGTCGCGGTGCTCTCGTCGGGACCGGCGATGCGACGCTCGCGAATGCCGGTGCGCTCGACGATCCACGCGTCCGAAGTCTCGACGCGCGCTTCGAGGTCTTGATTGGTGAGGCGGCCCTCGGGGACGGCGACTCCGTAACCGACGATCGTCGCGCCGGCGACCGTCACGCGACCCGCAGCCACGCGATCGGCTGGCCTTCGCGCAGCCGCTCACCGGGGTGGGCGAGCATGCCGCACAGCCGTCCGCGGAAGGGACTGCACACCGGCATCGACACGCCCGGTCCTTCGACGACACCGATCTCCTCGCCCGCGTCGACGTCGATGTCGGGCGCCACGGTCGGGCGGAAGACGCCGACCGACGGCGCAACGATCATGCGCTCGGGGACGTCGAGCAGCTCGCCGTGATGGGTCGACCTCATGAACGGGCACCTCCGAGGGTGTCGACGGCATCGGGGACGGCGATGCCGAACACGGGAACGTCGGGAACCGTGCGTTTCGCAACGCCGGCGATCATCGATCCGTGCCCGACTTCGAGGAACATGCTCGCATCCAGGGCCTGCAGCGCTTGCATCGAGGCGCGCCAGCGGACGGGGCGAGTGACGTGCACGGCGAGGCGTTCGCGCCAGCCGTCGGCGTCGTTGTACGCGGTCGCGTCGGCGTTCGAGACGATGGGTGCCGAGGGCGCGTGGAGTGACAGTTCGGAGAGCGCGGACTCGAGGCCCGCGACCGCCTCGTGCATGAGAGGCGTGTGAAAGGCGCCGCCTACCGGCAGCGACATCGCGCGCTTGACGCCGAGGTCTTTCGCGCGCGCGCTCGCGATGTCGACGCCGTCGGGCGTGCCCGCGATCACGATCTGTCCGGGCGCGTTGTCGTTCGCGAGCCAGCACGCGTCGGGTGCCGCGGCGCACGCTTCGTTCGCCTGCTCCTCGGTCGCGCCGAGGAGCGCGGCCATGCGGCCCGGGTGCGCGTCGGCCGCGGCCTGGGTGAGGTCGGCGCGGCGAGCGGCGAAGCGGATGCCGTCGTCGAGCGAGATGGTGCCCGCCGCGACGAGGGCCGTCACCTGGCCGAGTGAGTGACCGGCGAAGGCGACGATCTCGACATCGGGCGCGGCGGCGAGGCGAGGGCCGAGCGCGTCCCACGCCATGAGCGAGGTGAGGAGTACCGACAGCTGCGAGTTACGGGTGCGTCCGAGGTCGTCGGCGTCGGCGTCGAGGAGGAGGGGAGCGAGCGGCTCGCCGAGCGCGTCCTCGGCGCGGTCGACCACTGACCACGAAGGCTCGCCCTTCCACGGGCGGCCCATCGCGGGGGCTTGGGTTCCCTGGCCGGGGAACACCACTGCGACGCGCACGAGCTGACGACCTCCGGGGGCTGGACGGGTAAGGGCTCGGACCCGTTGCGGCGGGTCTGGGTTACAACCGTCCCCACCCTCGATGACCGATGCGTCACCGCTTCGTGAACGGAGCGCGAAGGCGACGATCGCGGCGGGTGCGGTGGTAGGAAGGCCGCCCATGGCGACCTCCGACCCGATCGCACTCCTTCCTCATCGGCCGCCGTTCCGGTTCGTGGACGAAGTCGACGAGCTGGTGCCCGGTTCCCTGGCCGTGGCTCGGTGGCGCATCACCGGGGACGAGGACTTCCTGACCGGCCACTTCCCGGGCAATCCGGTCGTTCCGGGCGTGCTCCAGCTCGAGGCGCTCGCCCAGACCGGCGGCATCGCGATCCTCTCGGACGCTCGCTACGCGGGTTCGCTGCCCCTGTTCGGCGGCGTCGAGGACGTGCGCTTCCGCCGCGTCGTGCGGCCCGGTGACGAGCTCGTGCTGCGCGTCGAGATGGAGCGCCTGAGTGCGCGTGGTGGTTGGGGACGCGGCGAGGCAACCGTCGACGGCACGGTGACCTGTCGGGCGCGACTGCTGTTCGCGCTGGCGCCGGCCGAGTCTGCGCAGTAGCTCAGCTGCGGCGCGACGTGCGCCGGCCGCTGCTGCGTTCGGTACCGATGCGGCGCAGCTCCTGGAGCTCCTTCGCAGTGAGCTCGGCGGGCGCGTGCTCGCGCTCGGCGCTGGCTGCGTCGCCCGGTTCGGGATCGACGCCCAACAGCACGCGGGTCTCGATCTCGCGATCGATGCGCGCCTCCTGGCGGACACGCCGCGAAGGAGTGAGCACGATGAGCAGCAGCCCCACCGCGGCGACGCCGGCGATCACACCCGCGAAGAACGCCATTCGGTCAATCGTACCCGGCACCCTCACATGCCCTGGCATGATGCGCACCGCGGCCCGAGTGGTGGAATGGCAGACACGGCGGACTCAAAATCCGCTGCTCGCAAGGGCGTGGGGGTTCGAATCCCCCCTCGGGCACCTTGCAAAAAACAAGGAGTCCGACTTCCACGCAGGGAGTCAGTTGATGTCCTGCCGAACCGACAGCGCGATGCCGAGCGCTGCGAGTGCGGCGGCCCACGCGATCAGCGTGATCGCGCCGGCGCCGGGCGAGAGGAGATGGTGGACCCTGAGGCCCATCAGCGCGTCCGAAGCCCGGGTCGGCGCGAGCCGCCCCACTGAGGGGACAAGGCCGAACACGATGTTGTCGACGATGAGACCCCCGGCGAGCAGGGTGATGATCGCGCCGACCTGGTTGTGGATGATCGCGCCGACCCCGACGCCGATCGCGCCCCACAGCACGACGCCGGCCAGCCCCCCAAGGGTGAGGAGCAGGACGTCGCTGCTGGTGAGCACGACCGTGATGCCCCGCCCGTCGAGGCTTGCGTAGCCGATCGCCCAGGCGATCCCCTCGCCCACGATCCCGAACGCGAGTCCGGCGAGCGCGCCGACGACGACCTTGGCCGCGAGGACGCGTGTGCGCCCGGGGTTGAACAGGCTCGTCGGACGGATCGTGCCGAAGCGGTACTCACTGGTGACGAGCAACACCCCGGCCAGTGCCGAGAACACGCCGGCGAGACTGCTCACGCTCAGCAGCTCACGCTGATCCTCTCGGCTCGCCAGCGCGCTCGAGTGGCTGAGCAGCCCGCTGAGCAGCGCGAAGAGCAGGACGAGCGCGACCATCCCGATGATCAGCCCGATCGTGGTGCGGGTCGAGCGAATCTTCAGCAGCTCGGCCCTGATCTGCGCGATCACGCCGGTGCCTCGGCGGTCAGTTCGAGGAAGATCTCCTCGAGCCCGCCTCCGTCGTTGACCAGCTCGTGAACCGGGACGCCGGCGGCGAAGGCGATCTCTCCGACCCGCTCGCTCGATGCTCCTTGGACGAGCAGCGCGTGGTCGGTACTCGTCGTCACCGGCAGCGCCGCGTCGCGCAGCGCCGTCGCGAGTCGCTGCGGATCGCCGCTGCGGACGCGCACCGGGCCTCCGGCACGCGCGGTGAGCTCGGCCAGCGAGGACGAGATCACCAGCCGCCCGCGACTGATGATCAGCACTCGGTCGACGGTCTGCGCGACCTCGGCGAGCACATGACTCGAGATCAGCACCGTGCGACCCTCTGCGGCCAGGCTGTGCAGGAAGTCGCGCAGCCAGCGAACGCCCTCCGGGTCGAGCCCGTTGGCCGGCTCGTCGAGGATCAGCAGCTCCGGGTCGCCGAGCAGTGCCGCCGCGAGCCCGAGTCGCTGACGCATCCCGAGCGAGTATCCCTTCACCCGTCGCCGGGCGGCGTCACCGAGCTCCACCAAGCGCAGCACCTCGTCCGCACGCGAGTCGGGAAGGTCGACGGCCTGCCCGAGCATCCGCAGGTGGTCGCGACCGGTTCGGCCGGGATGGAAATCGGTCGCCTCGAGCACGGCGCCGACCCGCAACGCCGCACGCGGCAACGCCGCGTACGGATGATCGAACACCAGTGCCCGTCCACTCGTCGGCGCCGCGAGACCGAGGATCATCCGCAGTGCCGTGGTCTTGCCGGCGCCGTTCGGTCCGAGAAAACCGGTGATCGTCCCGGCCTCCAGCGCAAACGACAGGTCGCTGACCGCGGTGATCTCAGCGAAGCGCTTGGTCAATGACTCGGCTTCGACGACCGTCGTCATCCGCGTGGCCCAACGTTGAACGGCACTGCGAAGTCTTGGTACGTATCGCGCCCCACTTCGCTGGGCAGATACGTGATCCGCAAACCCAGATCCGTCGGGAGCAGGCCTGGTTGCTGGTCGCTCCACGAGTGCAGCGATTGCTCGACCAGCTGCCACTCGGCGCCGTCGATCTGCCCATCGCTGATCTTCACGAACGCCTCGTGGTGGGCGGGCTCGGTACGCAGGGTCAGCTCCGGGCAGCGGGCGGCGAGTGCTTCCGCCTCGTCGGGTGGGACGGGCCGGCACCACTCCATCGGACCGTCGCTGTCCTCGCTGACCTCGCCCCAGTAGATACAAAAGAACGCGCCGGCGCGGCCCTCGATCCACGGCAGCTGGTAGCGCCGAAGCAGGGCGATGAACTCCTTGCCGAACGCCCACGCCCGATCCACCCCGGCGATGTTGCGCTTCACGCACAGCAGGCTGCGATCGGGTATCTCCCTCGTCCAGGCCTCGTACGTCACGGACCGCCTGCCGCTCAACTCGTCGATCAGGTAGGTAGCGAGCGCGCGGCGGGTCGTGTGCTCGGCCTCGGTTGCGGCCCAGACCTCGCGGATGCGGTCTGCCGCCTGGATCGGCTCGAGCGCCAGGATCACCTTGATCTCCGCCAGCGGGATCCGCAGCTGGCGCAGGGCCGCGATCAGGCGTGCCTGCTCGAGCTGGCCGGGCTCGTACAGGCGATAGCCGGAGTCCTCGTCCACGCGTGCCGGCGGCAGCAGACCCAGCTCGTCATACCGCCGCAGCGCCTTGGCGGAAAGCCGCGAGCGTCCGGCGAACGCTCCGATGCTCATCAGCTCCACGTGCTCGCTCCTCATGGATGCGACCGTTGCCCGACGAGTCTGCGGCTTCCCCCAAGGTCAAGGTCAAGCAGCCGCGTCGAGGAAACGTGGACCGGGATCCTCCGGGCCCGCACGAGCCACATGAACGGTGAAGGTCGTGAGGGCCAGTGACGGGTAGAGCCCCGCTGCGTGCACGTGCTTGCGATCGTCCTGCCGCTGCTGCTGATCGCGGCAGTGTTGATCCTCGGCGTTCGGTTGCGCCGGAGCGGGTTCTACGAATCCTCAGCGCGCGAGCGACGCGCCCGACCGATGGGCGGGCACGGCTGGATCTTCATGACGCTGATGCTCGCCACCGCCGCGCTCGTCCTCGTCATGTCCATCCAAAGGCGAGGATTCGCGTCGGCCGTCACGACGTTCGTCGTGAGCGGAGTGGGCTCGGTTCTCGTCGCGCGTTGGATGCGCGGTGGCCGAGCGAGTTCGTGACGCTTCGGCGCTCAGTCCTTGTGGTGGAGCTTGTCCTTGACGTCGTCGATGACGTCCTTGGCCTTCTCTTCCACCTTGTCGACCGCGTCCTTGAGCTTGCCGCTCGCGCGGTCCGCCTTGCCTTCACGCTTCAGGTCCGGATTGTCGGTGAGATCACCGGCAGCTTCCTTCGCGCGGCCCTTGAGGTCATCGGTGTTCGCGTCCATGGTCGTCCTCTCGATTTCGAAGGCTGGGTCGGCGGTCAGCGCGTTCGAGGTCTGCTACCCCGTGGTCGGCGCCGACGAACAAGGTTGCTTCCCGCGCATGGTGCGGCGATACACCCGAACGGGTGGAACACGAATCGCGTGCGACGGCGCCGTCAGGCGGTTGCCAGAGCTCGATGCGGTTGCCTTCGGGGTCGGTGACCCAACCGAAGCGACCGACGCCCTCCATCTCCTGCGTGTCCTCGGCGACGTCGGCGTTCAGGCCGAGGCGCTCGCGGTACCACGCACCCAGAGCCGCCGGGTCGGCGGCGCGGCACGAAGTGGCCGCCGATGCCGAGCACACGTTCCATTGCCTGATCTTGCCGGCGCGGGCGTGGCGTCGGGCATGATGCAGGCTCGAACGAGCCGGGGGGCGGGGTATGCGGAGGGGACTGGCGGCGCTGGTGACGAGCGCGCTGCTCGGGGCGGGGATGATCGTGCCGGCGATGACGGCCGCGCACGCGAGCCCGCCTACGACCGGACCGTGGCCCGCGTGCTCGGTGCCGTGCATCTCGATCGGTGACACGACGATGGTCGAGGGCGACACCGGCAGCCGCACGATCTCGCTTCCCGTGACCCTGTCGCAGCCGTCGAGCACTCAGATCACGGTGCAGTACCGGATCGCGTCGGCGTCGGCGACCGGTGGGAAGAAGGCCGCGCCGGGCATCGACTTCAACGACAAGAGCGGCACCGAGCACACGCTCACGTTCAAGGTCGGCAGCAACGGCCTCACGAAAGTCGCCGCGTCCGTGTCCGTGCCGGTGTTCGCGGATACCGCGGCCGAGGGTGACGAGACGTTCCGCGTCATCCTCTCGAACCCGACCGGTGGGGCGCGCCTGTCGCGCGCCCTCGGTATCGGGACGATCCTCGACGACGACGCGTCGCCCGACGTGCGGGTCGCGATCGGCGACTCGAGCGTCGTCGAAGGGAGCTCCGGAACGGGGCGCAAGCTCATGTTCCCGGTGACGCTCTCGTCGCCACTGACGAGCGCGCTCACCTTGCAGTATGCGATCGCGGGCGTCGACGCGCAGTGGAGCAAGACCGCGACCGGCGGCGGCGACTTCGGCGGCAAGACCGCGGGCACGATCGTGATCAAGCCCGGACGCAACGGCACGACCCCCGTGGTGAAGAAGCTCGCGGTCACGGTGTGGCCGGACGCGCTGCTCGAGAACGACGAGACGCTCACGGTCGCGATCAGCGCGGCGTCGCTCCCGCCGGGTGTGTCGATCACGCGTGCGACCGGCACCGGCACGATCATCGACGACGACGCCACACCCACGAGCACGCCGGCGCCGAGCTCGATGGCCGCGCTCGGCGATTCGATGACGAAGGCCTTCGACGCCTGCGACGTCCTGCAGGAGTGTCCGGCCGTCTCGTGGTCCACCGGCACGCAGGTCGACATCGACAGTCAGTACTCGCGCCTGCTGCTCGTGAATCCCGCGATGAACGGGCACGCGCACAACGACGCGGTGTCGGGCGCGCAGATGAACGCGCTGAATGGCCAGGCGGCGAGCGCGGTCGGCCAGGGCGTCGACTACGTGACGATCGAGATGGGTGCGAACGACGCGTGCACGTCGACCGAGTCGGCGATGACGTCGGTCGCGACGTTCCAGAGCCAGTTCCAGAGCGCGATGAACACGCTGAAGAACGGTCTGCCGAACGCACACGTGCTCGTGGCGAGCATCCCCGACCTCGAGCGCCTCTGGCAGGTCGGGCACGTCGACGCCGACGCGGTGAGTCGCTGGACGCAGTTCGCGATCTGCCAGGCGATGCTCGTGAACCCGACGTCGATGGCGCAGGCCGACATCGACCGCCGCGCACGCGTCCGTCAGCGCGTGGTCGACTTCGACACCGCGCTCGCGACGGTGTGCGCGCAGTGGGCCAACTGCCGCTTCGACGACAACACGGTGTTCAGCTTCCCGTTCGAGCTGCCGGACATCTCGTCGATCGACTACTTCCACCCGAGCCAGCAGGGCCAGACGATGCTCGCGCTCGGCACGTACGCGGCCGGGTGGAACTGGTAGCCGGATCGCGCCGGTCGTGGGTTACTTGAACAGCTTCCAGATCATGCCGCCGACCTTGCGCTGACGTCCCGACTTCGTCCACGGGATGCCCGTCGCACGCGACACCCGTCGCTTCGCCGCCGTGATGCCGAACTGGCGCTTCCAGCTCCAACCCCCACGATTCATGTCCGCCCTCCGTTCCTTCGAGCCTGGGGAGATGATCGCGCCGGCCTACGACACTCAGTGCACGATCGTGCCGGTCGTGCCCGGAACGACGGGGTGGATCTGGATCGGCGTGCAGCCGGGCATCGCCTTGGCGATCGGCACCGAGACCGTCGTGTTCGGCGGGGTGACGAGCAGCTTCGGGTAGGTCGGGCAGCTGGTGGCTCCGTTCACCGGGACGTCGGTTCCCTCCATGAACGCCGACGCGATCTGTCCCGGCGCCAGCGTGACGACCGGCGGACCTTCGCCGGGCGGGAGCGCGTGCCAGAACCCGTTCACGGTGCGCACCGCCTGCACGACCTGGTGGCCCTGCGCGTCGAGCGCGGCGGCACCGGGATAACCCTCGAGATGACAGGTCGTGCCGCTCGAGTTGCGGAACCGGAGCACCACGCCGATGTGGCCCATGCCCGAGTTGTCGGTCGCCGTCGTCGCGATCTGGCCCGACGTGCACGCGGCCGACGCCGCGGGCGGCGGCAACGGCACCGCGGTGGTGATGGTCGTCGTGGGCATCGGGCGCGCGGTCGCCGTCGGCGCGGGGATGGTGGTCGTCGTCGTGGTCGTCGCGCGCGGATGCGACGACGGTGGGCTCGCCGCCTTCGCCGTCGAGTGTCCGCACGCGGCGAACGCGATCGCACCGACACCGAGCACACACAGACCGCGAGCTCTCATGAGAACCGCACCTCTCGTCGTGGGTGCCATTCAGACGCTCGCGGCGTCCGCGCGGTTTGCGCGTCAGTCCCAGACGGTGACGATTCGTTGCGTGACGAACGGGCTCGTGTCGGTGAGCTGGGCCTGACACGACGCGCTCCACCACGGCTGCGACGTGGTCGGCTCGTGGCAGTCGGCGAGGTGCGGCGGCGCGGCCGACGCGCTGCACGAGTACGGGCCCAGCCGGCCCCAGGCCGCGGACAGGAAGAGGCAGACCTGCCCGCCCTCGAGCTGGAACGCCCACGGTCGCGGCGTCTTGTTCGCGGGACCGCCGGAGACCGAGCTCGCGAGGAATGCGACGACGTCGAGCGCGGTCGGATCGTTCGGGCAGACCAGCGGTTGCGCAGAACCGCGTGGTCCCTCGAAGCACGGGTCGTAGACCTGGCTGCCGGAGGCGTCGAAGCAGCGGTAGTAGTCGTGCGCGCCCACGCCCGCCTGCAGGCAGTATCCCGACGCCTGCGTCGTCACGTGCAGGCGGGGATCGATCGCGTTCCCGACGAACGGGTGGTACGCGACGACGCTCGTTCCGACCGGCACCGCGCTGGTGGTCGTCGACGTGGTCGATGTCGCGGACGCGGTCGTCGGTGTCGTCGACGACACCGACGACCGCGTCGGGGGAGTGGTCGCAACGAATGTCGTCGGCGTCGACGCGGGCGCGATGCCCGACGCGTGACGGCCATCGTGGTTCGCGACCGCAATGCCGACCGCGATCGCGAGCGCCACGGCGACGCCGAGCGCGGCGACCAACACGCGTCGGCCCGGCCCTCGCCGCGCGCCGCCACCGGCAGTCGTCGCGGCCGGCACGCGAGCGAGCGCCGCGTCGTCGAGCTGCGCGCCGTAGCGCGCGAGCCGTTCTTCGATCGTCGGCATCATCCCGCCTCCATCTGCGCGCGCAGGCGCTTCATCGCGCGGTGCAGCTCGTTGCGAACGCTCCCCACCGACGCGCCCGTCATCTCCGCGGCCTGCGTGTACGAGTAGCCGTGCCCGTGTACGAGCAACACGGCCGCGCGTTGACGGGGCGAGAGCGTGAGCAGCGCCTCGTCGAGGCGCACGCCGACGTCGCCGAGATCGGGATCGACGGGTTCGGCGGGGAGCTCGATGCGCCGCCGGCGCGGCCGCAGCAGCCGCCGGCTCGCGGATTGCCCGACGCGGAACAGGTACCCGACGGGCCGTTCCATCGCGCCGACGCGGTCCCAGTGCTCCCACGCGAACGCGAGCGCTTCCGCACACGCGTCGCCGCCGACGTCGACGCCGTAGGCCGCGACGAGCGCGCGGCGCAGACCCTCGCCGTGCCGCGCGACGAACTCCTCGAACGACGGTTCCGTCTCGCTCAGCCCGACGTCGTGTCGTGACGGTTCGTGCACGATCCTTTCAACCTCCGAGCGGCATCAATCGTCTCAACCTCGCGCGTCATGCTGGTGGCGCGTGGACACCGTGTGGATCGGACTCGCCGACGGGGTGCTCGTCGTGCACCTCGCGTACCTCGCGTTCATCCCGCTCGGCGGCTTCCTCGCGTGGCGCCGGCCGCGACTCGTATGGGTGCACCTCGTCGCGATCGCGGTCGGCGTCGTGAGCATCACCATCGGGTTCGACTGCCCGCTCACGTCGTGGGAGCAGTCGTTCCGGCGCCGCGGCGGACAACGCCCGTACCGCGACGGGTTCGTCGACCACTATCTGACCGGCCGCGTCTATCCGCACGGATACGAGTGGGCGGTCTGGCTCGTGTTCGGTGCCGGGATCGCGGCCGCCTACGCGCTCCGGCCCTCGACGAATCGTGACTCGGCCGTCGCGGCCAAACCGGGCGAAGTTGACACTCCGTAGTTAACCGACCACGATGGGTGGTAGGGCAACGGGCTGGGAGTGGGACATGGGAACGGGCGGACTCCGCGCGCGCGTCGGCGCGGCGCTGATGGCGGTATTGGCAAGTGGGGCGACGTTCGCCGCAGTCGGCGGGATCACGCCCGCGCCCGCGGGCGCGCAGATGACCGATCACGCGACCGCGTTGCCGGGACTGATGCGGTTCGAGGTCGTCGACGCGGCGAGCAAGCACGTCTTCGTGTCGCTCTACGACACGAGCAAGGTCGCCGTGCTCGACTTCTCGGGCAACCTCGTCCACACGATCTCCGGTGAGGCCGGTGCGCGCGGCCTCGCGGTCGTCGGCACCACGCTCTATGTCGCGGCCGCGACCGCGGGCGCGATCGACACGTTCGACACGGGCACGTTCGCGAAGACGGGCACGCTCGCGACCGGCATCGCGGGGATGGACTACCTCGCATCCGCGGCGGGCGCGCTCTGGGTCGTGCCGTCGTCGACCGGCTTGCTGACGCGCGTCTCGCTCGCCGACGGATCGACGCAGGCGTTCGCGAATCCGATCGTCGTCGACGGTGTGGGTCTCGCCGCCGATCCCGCGAACCCGAACCGTCTCGCGATGTTCGTGCCCGGTGACTCGCCGACGACGGTCGCGATCATGGACCTCTCCGGCGCGACGCCCGTGAAGGTCGCGCTGAAGCGGCTCGAGACCGAGCAGGTCTCGAACTCGCAGGACTTCGCGTGGACTCCCGACGGCACGTCGGTCTTCTCCGCGGGCGGTGCGCCGTATCAGTTCGTCGGCCTCGACTCGACCACGCTCGCCGACACCGGCGTCGTGTATCCCGCGAACCCGTACCCGACTTCGGTCGCGACGACGGCCGCGGCCGGCGGTCTGTTCGCCGGAGGCATGAACGGCATCTACAACCCGGACGTCGTCGTGTACCGACTCGGCGTCCCGAGCGCGCCGATCGCGTCGCACGACTTCGGCCCGACCGACCAGACGGTCGAGGGTGGCGGCGTGCGGTTCTCACCCGACGGAACCCGTGTGTTCGCGATCACGGGCGACCACGGCCACGACGCACCGAAGGACACCTTCCACGTCTTGACGATCGCGGGCGCGACCGTGCCGAGCCCGTTCACGCTCTCGCCCTCGCCCGAGTCGTTCGGGTTCCAGCGCGTCGGCACGTACGGCCTGTCGCGCACGGTGACGGTCACGAACACCGGATCGAGCGCGGCCACGATCACCGCGATCGGCATCGGCGGGGCCAACTCGTACGACTTCTTCGGCACGACGACCTGTCGCGTCGGCAAGTCGCTCGCGGCGGGCAACTCGTGCACCGCGACCATCGCCTTCGGCGCGCTGAAGCTCGGTGCGCGCCAAGCCAATCTCGTGGTCCGCAGCGCGAACTCCAGCGCATCGGCCCCGCTCACCGGCAGCGGCACCGAGGGGTACTACCTCGCCGACGCGCGCGGTGGCGCGGCCGGCTTCGGTGACGCGAGCGTCCTCGGCGTCGCCGAGCACGCGCTCGCCGCACCGGTGATCTCGATCACGCCGACCGCGAACGGCGCGGGCTTCTGGTTGCTCGCGCGCGACGGCGGCATCTTCTCGTACGGCAACGCCGCGTTCCACGGCTCGACCGGCGCGATGAAGCTGAACAAGCCGATCGTCGGCATGGCCGCGACACCGACCGGCAAGGGCTACTGGTTGGTCGCGTCCGACGGTGGGATCTTCAGCTTCGGTGACGCGAAGTTCTACGGCTCGACCGGCAACATCCATCTCTCCCGGCCGATCATCGGCATGGCGCCGACCGCGAGCGGTCACGGCTACGAGTTCGTCGCGAACGACGGCGGCGTCTTCTCCTACGGCGATGCGCACTTCTTCGGCTCGGCGGCGAACTCGGGCGCGCGCATCGTCGGGCTCGCGGGCACGCCGACGGGCAAGGGCTACTGGATGGTGTCGAGCGGCGGCCAGGTCTTCCGCTACGGCGACGCGCCCGCGTACGGCGACGCCGCGAGTCGGGGCGTGACCGACGTCATCGGCATCGCCGGCACCGCGCCGTTGATCCCACCCGCGCTGGTCGGTGTCGCGCGCGCCTCGTCGTCGGGCCTGACTCCGCTCACCGCGCGTTCGTCGACGCGCCTCGCCTACAGGCCGTAGAGCCGGACGGCGTTCCCGCCCAGGATCTTCGCCCTGGTGGATGCATCGAGGTCGGCCATGTTCGCGGCCGCGGTCGCGAGCGGGTCCGGGTAGAGGCGCGTCGGGTGCGGGAAATCGAGCTTCGCCGGCGCGCGCGACGTCCAGAGATCGCGCCGCTCGGTGAGGTGCGTGTCGGCGCCGACGACCTTGACCGGACCCAGATCGACCGTCATTGATCTCGTCCTCTCGCTGACCGCGCGCTCGTGCGGACATGATGTCGCAATCGCCAGGTCCCACACCCGACGGCAAGGGGAGCGTCATGCCGAGTGTCGAGATCGACGGCACCCAGATCGCGTACGAAGTGGTCGGCGACGGTGAGCCATGGGTGCTCACGCCCGGCGGGCGGTTCTCGAAGGACACGCCGGGACTGCGCGAGCTCGCGCTCGAGCTCGCGGCGCGCGGCAAGCGCGTGCTCATCTGGGACCGACCGAACTGCGGCGCGTCGGATGTGTGCTTCCGCGGACCGTCGGAGTCCGACATGCAGGCCGACCATCTCGCGGGCTTGCTGCGCGAGCTCGACATGGCGCCCGCGGTGATCTTCGGTGGTTCCGGCGGCGCGCGCGTCTCGCTCCTCACCGTCGCGAACCACCCCGACGTCGCGGCCGGACTCGGCATGGTGTGGATCTCGGGCGGCGTGTACGGCTTGATGCTGCTCGCGACGCATTACTGCGGCGAGTCGATCCGCGCCGCGTGGATGGACGGCATGGACGCGGTCGCGGAGCTGCCCGAATGGGCGGAGGTGCTCGAGCGCAATCCCCGCAACCGCGCGATCTTCCTCGCGCAGCAGCCGCGCGAGCTCATCGCGACGCTCGAGCGTTGGATGCTCGCGTACTGCCCGGATCCTTCGACGACGGTGCCCGGTCTCTCCGACGCGAAGTGCGCAGGGATCACCGTGCCGACGCTCGTGTTCCGAAGCGGCATGAGTGACCCGCACCACACGCGCGCGACGTCGGAGAAGCTGCACGAGCTGATCCCCGGGTCGATGCTCGTCGAGCCGCCGTGGCCCGACGACGAGTGGAAGCAGCGCGGCATTGCGGCGCGCGAAGGCGCGGGACTCTTCGAGCGCTGGCCGCGGCTCGCGCCGCAGCTCCTGGAAACGCTCGGTTAGCGACGTGCTCGGCCGCTCCCGCCGCTCGCGAGCTCAGCCGGTGACGCGCGTCAGTTGAAGAACTCGATCGGCAAGGGTGGCGAGGTCGGCGCGATGCCGACGACGTCGCTCGCCGCCACGCCGTGTGACGGGAGGTCGCCGTAGCTCGCGGCGTTTCCGTAGTGGAACACCGCGCCGGTCGTCGACGTCATCCAGTAGCCACCGCCGTCCGGCGTCGCCGCCATGCCCGAGATCGACAGACCCGACGCGGCCGCGCCGCCGTAGAACGGCGCGTCGCCGAACGCGAACAAACCGCCGTCCTTCGCGTGGAGCCAGTAGCCCTTGCCGTTCGGCCGCGGCACCATGCCGACGATGGGTTGGTTGAGATGGATCGCGCCGGTGGAGCCGTAGAACTTCGCGTCACCGAAGCTGAAGATGCCGCCGTCGCGCGCGACGAGCCAGTAGCCGTGGCCGGTCGGTGTGCGCGCCATCCCGACGACCGGTTGGTTGAGGTGGATCGCGCCGGTGGAGCCGTAGAACTTCGCGTCGCCGTAGCTGAAGATGCCGCCGTCGGACGCGACGAGCCAGTAGCCCTTGCCGGTCACCGTGCGCTCCATGCCGACGACGGGCTGGTTGAGGTGGATGCCGCCGGTCGACCCGTAGAAGTGCGCGTTGCCGTAGCTGAAGATGCCGCCGTCGGAGCCGAGGAGCCAGTAGCCGTCGCCGTTCGTCGTCGTCTTGATCGAGATGATCGGCTGCGTGAGGCCGACGTTCGTCGCGTCGCCCTCGTCGACCGCGTCACCGAAGCCGGCGACCTCGCCGCCCGCGCCCGCGACGTAATAGCCCTCGACGCCGGTGCCGCTCATCGTGACCTTCTGCGGTGAGTTCGCGGCGTCGTCGGAGATCTCGAGCGTCCCCGATCGGGCGCCGACCGCGTTCGGCATGAAGTAGTTGGTGATCGTGCACGACTCGCCGATGGGCAGCGAGTCGTCGAAGCAGCTCGTGAGACCGAAGAAGTCGTTCTTCGTCGGCTCGATGTCGCTGAACGTCACCGGGACCGTGCCCGTGTTCGTGATGGTGACGGTCTTGCCGACCCCGCTGAAGGTGCCGGCGCGTTGCGCGGGGAAGACGATGTTCGACGGCGTCACGCTCACGGTGCCGACCACGTGCGGATGCACGGTCGTCGCGCCGTGCGGATGTCCGTAGCCGGCGCGCACCGGCACGCGGTTCGTCGCGCCCGCGGGCGCGGCCGCGACGAACGCGATCAACACTGCGCCGGACGCGCAGAGAGCGACGCGGGAACGAAGCGAATGCCGACGAGTCATGTCCCACCTCTGTGTCGGGGGGCGGCCACGTGCAGTGCCGTCGACCGCACGCTATCCACGCGTCAGCGTGCGTTCGCGCATGTGAACCGTGCGTCGCGGATGCGTCGGCGCGCCCGTGACACCGCGTCGACCAACATCTGGAAAAAGGCGCGCGTCAGTTCTGCGCGGGATCCTCGGGGAAGTTCGAGAACCACGCGAGCGTGCCGGGTTGCCGTCCGAGCACCGCGCGCCAGAGCGCACCGGGATCCGAAGTCGTCGCGTCGGCGACATCGGCGTCGACGACGAACCACGCTTCCTGCGCGAGCTCCGCCTCGAGCTGCCCGCCCGCCCAACCCGCGTACCCGGTCCAGACCCGCAGGTCGGTGAGTCGGGACACGAGTGCCTCGGGATCGGTCGAGAGGTCGACGGCGACGAGCGTGCCGGTGACCGGCTCGGTGCCGGGCGGAGCATCGTCCTCGTCGGCCGTGCGGCCGAGGGCGATGATCGTGCCGATGCCGACGGGTCCGCCGAGATACACGACGGCGGGCGGCGTCGCCAGCGGTGCCCAGTCGCTGACCGCTTCCGCCAGGGGCGTGTCGGTCGGCCGGTTCAGCACGATGCCGAGCGCGCCCTCCGTGCCGTGGTCGAGCATGAGCACGACGGTGCGTTCGAAGTTCGGGTCGCCGAGCGCAGGGCCTGCGACGAGCAGCTTGTTTCGTAACGAGGGGACGACCATTGCGCGTGCCTCCGAACCGCGCCGCTCACGCCGGCGAGTCGATCCACTCCAAGCGGTAACCCATGCCGGCCTCGGTCACGAAGTATCGGGGACGCGACGGTGTCGGTTCCAGCTTGCGCCGGATCGCGGCGAGGTGGACGCGCAGGTACTCGGTCTCCGTCCCGTAGCCAGGTCCCCATACCTCCTGCAACAGCTGCCGCTGCGTGACGAGCTTGCCGCGGTTGCGGACGAGGGTCGTGACGATGCCCCACTCGATCGGTGTGAGGCGCACCTCGTTGCCGTTCGCATCCCGAGCGCGCTTCGCGGCGAGATCGATCGAGAAGTCGGCCGTCTCGACGACGGGGTCGTCTTGACCGGGGACGCTCCGGCGCAGCGTCGCGCGGAGCCGCGCGAGCAGCTCGTCCATCCCGAACGGCTTCGTGACGTAGTCGTCGGCGCCGAGGTCGAGCGCTTCGACCTTCGTCTGCTCCTCGTGGCGCGCCGACAGCACGATCACCGGCACCGACGTCCACCCGCGCAGCGCCCGCAACACGTCGAGTCCACCGAGGGTCGGCAGGCCGAGGTCGAGCACGACGACGTCGGGATGCACGCGCGCCGCGAGCTCGAGGCCTTCCTCGCCCGTGGCCGCGGTCTCGACCTCGTAGCCGCGCGCACGGAGGCTGATCGCGAGCGCGCGCGTGAAGCGGGCCTCGTCGTCGACGATGAGCAGCTTCGTCACGGGCCGGCTTCGGGCAGGTCGAGGATCACCGTGCAGCCGCCTCCCGGCGTGTCGTCGACCGAGACGACACCGGCCATCGCCTCGACGAAGCCTCGCGCGACGGCCAGGCCGAGCCCCACGCCTTCGCCGTTCGGGTGATCGCCCAACCGCTGGAAGGGTTGGAACGCGCGCTCGCGCTCCGCGACCGGGATGCCGCGCCCGCGATCGACCACGCGCAGCTCGACGCGCCCGTCGACGGTTCCTGCGTGGACCCGCACGCGCTCGCCGGGCGGGGAGTAGCGGATCGCGTTGCCGACGATGTTGACGAGCGCGCGCTCCAGCAGCACGGGATCGGCGTCGACGAGCGGGAGGCTGTCGGGCACGTCGACGTCGACGTCGATCGCGGGCGCGTTCGCGGACACTTCGGCGATCGCGCTGCCCACCACTTCCTCGAGCCCGACGGCGCGCGCCTGCACGACCAGCGCGCCGGTCTGTAGGCGGCTCATGTCGAGCAGGTTGCCGACGAGCCGGTTCAGCCGATCCGATTCGTCGTCGATCGTCTCGAGCAGCGCGCGTTCCGCGGCCGGATCGAACGACACGTCCTCGGACAGCAGGCTCGTCGCCGCGGTCTTGATCGACGCGAGCGGCGTGCGCAGGTCGTGGCTCACGGCCGCGAGCAGCGCGGTGCGCAGCTCGTTGGCCTTGGCCAGCGCGGCGGCGCCCGCGGCCTCGGCCTGCAACCGCCGGCTCTCGATCGCGACGCCGAGCTGGGTCGCGAAGGCGTCGAACACCTCACGGTCTTCCGCGCGCAGCCCCGAGCCCTTCAGCACGAGCGTCGCGTCGCCCGGCAGCGGCAACGCGATGTTGGCGTCGACCGGCGATGTCGGTGGATGCGTGCCCGCGGCCGCGTCGACGTGCCAGCCGCCCTTCGACGGCGTGAGCACGGCGCCACCGTCGAGGTGGAACGTGGCCACGAGGTCGGACACGAGCTCGGGGAGGGGATCGCTCGCGCGCAGCACGACCGCGGCCATGCGCGCGAGGGAGCGCGCTTCGCCGCGCGCGCGATACGCGTCGTTGCGCCGGCGCGTCGCGAGGTCGACGAGCACGCTGATCACGGCGGCGACGACGAGGAAGGCGACGAGCGCGAGCACGTCGCGCCCGTTCGAGATCGTGAAGGTGTGGATCGGTGGTGCGAAGAACCAGTTGAGGAGCACGAACGCGAGCACCGACGCGACCGCGGCCGGCAGCGCGCCGCCGATGGTCGCGACCGCGACGACCATGAACAGGTAGCAGAGGAGCGCGTTCTGTAGACCGATGTTGTCGCGGAGGTGCGAGAGCACGAACGTGAGGATCGGGAGCCCGACGAGTGCGAGCGCGAATCCGATCCCGAGTCGTCGGCGCGACAGCGCGGCGAGCCGCAATCGCGGCGGGGGTAGCAGTGACGGCGCGCGCTCCTCGCCCTCCGCGCCGGCGGTCGAGATCACGTGGACGTCGAACGCGCCGCCCGCCTGCCGGATGACGTCGTTGATGACGGAGCCGCGCACGAGCTCGTTCCAGCGTGAGCGCGCGCTCGCACCGAGCAGGACCTGCGTCGCGTTCTCGGATCGGGCGACCTGAACGATCGCACGCCCGACATCCGCGCCCGCGACCTCGTGATACTGCCCGCCGAACTCCTCGAGCAGCGCGCGGTGCGCCTCGACGTCGCCCAACGCCGAGTCTGCGAGTCCGTCGGACGACTGCACGTGCACCCCGATGAGCAGCGCGCGTGTGCGCATCGCGATGCGCGCCGCGCGGCGCACGAGGTCGTCGCCGCCGGGCGCGCCCGTCAGCGCGACGAGGACCCGCTCCTTCGTCTCCCACGAGTCGGCGACGCCGTGGCGTTCGCGGTACTCCTGCAGGTTCTCGTCGACCCGGTCCGCGACCCACAGCAGCGCGAGCTCGCGCAGCGCGGCGAGATTGCCGATGCGGAAGTAGTTGGCGAGCGCGGTGTCGATGCGCTCGGCCGAATAGATGTTGCCGTGCGCCATGCGGCGGCGCAGCGCCTCCGGGCTCATGTCGACGAGCTCGATCTGGTCGGCCGCCCGCACGATCGCGTCGGGAACCGTCTCGCGCTGCGCAACCCCGGTGATGCGCTGGACGACGTCGTTCAGCGACTCGAGGTGCTGGATGTTCACCGTCGAGATGACGTTGATGCCCGCGGCGAGCAGCTCCTCGATGTCCTGCCAACGCTTCTGGTTGCGCGAACCGGGCACGTTGCTGTGCGCGAGCTCGTCGACGAGTGCGACCTCGGGATTCCGCGCGAGGATCGCGTCGACGTCCATCTCCTCGAAGCGCTGGCCGCGGTAGTCGATCTCCCTGCGGGGGACGATCTCGAGGCCCGCGAGCTGCGCGATCGTCTTGGGCCGGTTGTGCGTCTCGACCAGCCCGACGACGATGTCGGCGGTGCCGCGCTCGCTGCGCCGGCGCCCCTCGTCGAGCATCGCGAACGTCTTGCCGACGCCCGGTGCCGCCCCGAGATACACCCGCAGCGAGCCCGTGCTCATGGGCGGGCTCGCAAGCTTCGCCCGCCTCGACGCCTCGGCCGCCGCGTCGGGCGGGCCGCCAAGCGACCGGCCCGTTTCCGGCGGTTCTGCCCATTCCTCACCGCTCTACTTTGCCGCGACGGACAGTCGGTCGAGGTCGACGTCGAGCTCGAGGACGTTCACGACCTTCTCGCCGAGGAAGCCCCAGGCCCGGTTCTCGGTGTGGCGACCGACTGCGGCGAGCACGGTCGCGACGGACAGGTCCCGCACCCTCGCCACCCGGGGAGCCTGCAACCGCGCGTTCGCGACGGAGATGTCGGGGTCGAGGCCCGAGCCCGAAGCCGTCACCGCGTCGACCGGCACCTGCGCGTTCGCGGCGAGCCCGTTGAGCTTCCGGTACGCGATCGCGCGCGCCTTCACCGTGCTGATGAGGTCGGGGTTCGACGGGCCGAGGTTCGACGCGCCGGACGCGAGCCCGTTGTACGGCGTCTCGGCGGTCGCGGACGGCCGCGGGTGGAAGTACTTCGTCGCGGTGAAGTCCTGTCCCAGGAGCGAGGAGCCGACGACCTTGCCGTCGACCTTCACGAGCGAGCCGTTCGCGCGCGCCGAGAACAGGCCCTGCGCGACTCCGGTCAGGACGAGCGGATAGGCGAGTCCGGTGAGGATCGTGAGTGCGATCGTCATCATGAGCGCGGGCACCAACTGTCGCCGCATGTCAGTGCACCCCCGAGGCCGAGAGGATCAGGTCGATGAGCTTGATCCCGATGAACGGCGCGACGAGCCCGCCCAGGCCGTAGATCAAGAGGTTTCGCCGCAGTACCGCGGCCGCGCCCAACGCGCGGAACTTCACGCCCCGCAGCGCGAGCGGAATCAACGCCACGATGATCAGCGCGTTGAAGATGACCGCGGAGAGGATCGCGGTGTGCGGGTTGTCGAGCCGCATGATGTTCAGCGTGCGCAACTGCGGGAACACGCCCTGGAACATCGCGGGGATGATGGCGAAGTACTTCGCGACGTCGTTCGCGATCGAGAACGTCGTCAGCGAGCCGCGCGTGATGAGCAGCTGCTTCCCGATCTCGACGATCTCGATGAGCTTCGTCGGGTTGGAGTCGAGGTCGACCATGTTGCCGGCCTCTTTGGCGGCCTGCGTGCCGGTGTTCATCGCGACGCCGACATCGGCCTGCGCGAGCGCGGGCGCGTCGTTCGTGCCGTCGCCGGTCATGGCGACGAGCGCGCCGCCCGACTGCTCCTTCCTGATCAGCGCCATCTTGTCCTCGGGCGTCGCTTCCGCGAGGAAGTCGTCGACGCCCGCCTCGGTCGCGATGGCGGCCGCGGTCAACGGGTTGTCGCCGGTGATCATCACCGTGCGGATGCCCATGCGCCGGAGCTCGGCGAAGCGCTCGGCGATGCCCTCCTTCACGACGTCCTTGAGGTGGATCACACCCAGGACCCGATCGCCGTCGGCGACGGCGAGGGGCGTACCGCCGTGCTTGGAGATGCCTTCGACGATCGGGTCGAGCTCGGCCGGCACCGTCCCGCCGTTCTCCCGCACCCAGCGCTTGACCGAGTCGGTCGCGCCCTTGCGGATGGAGCGGTCCTCGATGTCGACACCGCTCATGCGCGTCTGCGCGGTGAACGGCACGAGCGTCGCGCCCGACAGCTCGCGTTCGCGCAACCCGTAGCGGTCCTTCGCGAGCACCACGATCGAACGCCCTTCCGGCGTCTCGTCGGCGAGACTCGAGAGCTGCGCGGCGTCGGCGAGCTGATCCTCCGACACGCCCGGAAGCGGGAGGAACTCCGCGGCCTGCCGGTTGCCGAGCGTGATCGTGCCGGTCTTGTCGAGCAGCAGCGTCGAGCAGTCGCCCGCGGCCTCGACCGCGCGGCCCGACATCGCGAGCACGTTGCGTTGCACGAGCCGGTCCATGCCCGCGATGCCGATCGCGGAGAGCAACGCGCCGATCGTCGTCGGGATGAGGCACACGAGCAGCGCGACGAGCACGGTGATCGTCTGCGGCGCGCCCGAGTAGATCGCGAACGGCTGCAGGGTCACGACGGCGAGCAGGAAGATGATCGTGAGCCCCGCCAGCAGGATGTTGAGCGCGATCTCGTTCGGCGTCTTCTGACGCGACGCGCCTTCGACGAGCGAGATCATGCGGTCGAGGAAGCTCTCGCCCGGCTTCGACGAGATCTCGACGACGATTCGGTCCGACAGCACGCGCGTGCCGCCGGTCACCGAGCTGCGGTCCCCACCGGATTCTCGGATCACGGGGGCCGACTCGCCGGTGATCGCGGACTCGTCGACGGACGCGATGCCTTCGACGACGTCACCGTCGCCGGGAATGATCTCGCCGGCGACGACCTCGCAGCGATCGCCGACCGTGAGCCGACTCGACGGTACTTCTCGGGTCGTGCCGTCGGGTTGGAGCACGCGGGCGACGGTCTCGGAGCGCGTCTTGCGCAGCGTGTCGGCCTGGGCCTTCCCGCGACCTTCGGCGACCGCCTCCGCGAAGTTCGCGAACAGCACGGTGAACCAGAGCCACGCGGTGACGAGTCCGACGAACACGTTGTCGGCCGCCGTCGATCGGTGCGCGTCGCGGAGGAACAGCACGGTGGTGATGACGCTGCCGATCTCGACGACGAACATCACCGGGTTGCGCGCCATCTGCCGCGGGTCGAGCTTGCGGAACGAGTCGCCGACCGCGCGCTTCATGAGCGCGGGGTCGAACATCGACGCCGACCGGCGCTTCGTCGGCCGCGCGCTCAGGCTCGGCACGGTCTCGTGCGCGGGCTCGGTCTGCGGATCGATCGCGGATGCAGTCACGAGCTCTCCTTCGACGTTCCCGCCCGAGCGCGCGAGCGAAGCGAGCGGCGCGGCCACGGTCGGGGGCCGAGGCGTCCGGAGCGGCGAGCGTGAGCGAGTGCGACCATCAGAACTTGCCCACGAGGTGCTCGACGATCGGACCGAGCGCGATCACCGGGAAGAACGTGAGCCCCACGACGATGATCACGACGCCGCCGAGCAGTGCCGCGAACAGGGGAGTGTCGGTCGGGAACGTGCCCGCCGACGGCGGCACCGGTTGCTTCCGACCGAGGGATCCCGCGATCGCGAGCGCCGGCACCATGAGGAAGAAGCGGCCGACGAGGAAACAGATCCCGAGCGTCGTGTTGAACCACTGCGTGTTGCCGCTGAGCCCGCCGAACGCCGAGCCGTTGTTGTTCGACGCGGACGCGAACGCATAGACCATCTCGGTCAGGCCGTGCGGCCCCGAGTTCGCCTGCGAGTGCAGCGCGGTCTTCAGCACGATCGAGATGGCCGCGAACGTGAGGATCACGAGTGGCACCGCGAGCAGGTAGACGACGACGAGCTTCATCTCCGCGGCCTGGATCTTCTTGCCGAGGTACTCGGGCGTGCGCCCGACCATGAGCCCCGCGATGAACACCGCGGTCAACGCGAAGATCAGCATTCCGTAGAGACCCGATCCCGTGCCGCCGGGGCTCACCTCGCCGAGCATGATGTTCACGAGCGGGACCGCGCCCGCGATCGGTTCCATGCTGTCGTGCGCGCAGTCCACCGCGCCGGTCGACGTCCCCGTCGTCGTATCGGCGAACAATCCGCAGCCCGCGGGTCCGAAGCGGGATTCGGTCCCTTCGGCGCTCCCGCCGGCCTGCGTCGACGTCTGCGATTGACTCACGTTCAGCGCCGTGAGCTTCGGGTTCGGATTGGTGTCGAAGTGCATCGCGACGAGCGCGCCGACGAGCCAGAACGCGACCATCACCGCGAGCACGACCATGCCTTGTCGCAGGTTGCCGCCCATCTTCCCGAACATCCACGGGAACGCCAACGGGATCGCGAGGATGAGCCAGAGCTCCAACAGGTTCGTGATCGGGTTCGGGTTCTCGAACGGGTGCGCGGAGTTCGCGTTGTACGGGCCGCCGCCGTTCTGGCCGGTCTCCTTGATCGCTTCCTGGCTCGCGATCGGCCCGCCGGGAATCGTCTGCTGCTGACCGCTGACCGTCGTCACCACGCGGTTCGAGTGGAAGTTCTGCACGACGCCCTGGCTGACGAGCACGAGTGCGCCCACGAACGCGATCGGGATCAGGACGCGCGTCGTCGTGCGGACGAGGTCGACCCAGAAGTTGCCGAGCGTCTTCGCGCGGCCGCGTACGAGCCCGCGCACCAACGCGACCGCGACCGCGGCGCCTGCGGCGGCCGACACGAAGTTGTGCAGCGCGAGCCCCGCCATCTGGCTGAGGTACGACATCGCGGACTCACCGGCGTAGTTCTGCCAGTTCGTGTTCGTGAGGAAGCTCGCCGCGGTGTTGAACGACAGCGCGGGCCCGAGTCCGACGACGTGCGTCGGGTTCACCGGCAGGTGTCCCTGCAGCCGGAGCTGCGCGTAGAGGATCAGCACCGACACCGCACTGAACGCGAGCAGCGAGTAGGCGTAGACGTTCCACCGCTGCTCGCGGTCCGGGTCGACACGACACGCTCGATAGATCGCGTGCTCGACCGGCAGGAACACCCGATCGCCCGGTGCCGTGCCGTCGCCGTAGATCTTGGCGAGGTAGGAGCCGAGGATCGGTGTCGAGATCGCGAGCAGCGCGATCAGGCAGAGCAGCTGGAGCCACGCGGACGCCGACATTCAGTACCTCGACCGGGATCGTGTGACGCGGCCGGGCCCAGGCACTACAGCTTCTCCGGGAACACGAGCGCGTACACGAGGTACGCGGTCACGAGGATCGCGAGCACGAGTCCGACACCGTTGTCGTAGCTCATTCGCTCGCGCCTTCGGCCGCGTGAGCGAGCGCGTCGTGCCGGCTGATGCTCATGCCGCGTCCGCCAGCTCTTCCGCGCGCGGTGAGTCGGTCGACTCGGTCTCGTCGCCGATGATGCGGTCGCACGCACGTACGAAGAGCGCGGCGAGTGCGAAGAACGCGACGAGGATGGCAACGAAGATCACATCTTGCACGGGGACTCCTTCCTAGGGCGCCGTGGTTGCGGAGTCGGCGACGAACGCCGCCGCGACCTGGTCGGCGAGCGCGGTCGCGACGATGCGGCGGTCGAACGAGACCGGCCGCCCGGGCCGGGGTGTGAGGAGGAAGCGACCGAAGGTGCGGCCGTAGCCGGCGACGACGAGGTCGACGCGATGGCCCGGCAGCCCCATCGTCCCGACGCCCCAGCCGAGGCCGCCGAACACGACGTTCCCGCTGCGCTCGAGGTGCGCGATCTTCGGGATGGTCTCGAACGGCGCGGGCTCGAACGTGCAGTCCTGGAGGTCGAAGATGCGGCGCAGCTCGATCGCGACCGTGACGACCGCGATGTCGGGCCGCTCGCCGCCCGCGACGAGCTCGGCGATCGCGTGCAGGTGCGCGAGGTCGTCGCTGCCCTGCTTGGCCGCGCGCCGGCTGCGGCGGGTGCGGATCGCGAGCTCGCCGACGACGACGCCGACGAGCAGCAACAGCACGAACGTGACGACGTCGTCGTGCGCGGTGATCGTGAACGAGTAGTACGGCCGCGTGTGGAAGAAGTCGAACCAGGCGGCCGCCGACACCGCGCTGACGACCGTCGCGCCGCGGTGACCGAACGTCGCCACTGCGACCACCACGACGACGAGGGCGAGCGCGAGGTTGGCGTTGTCGGTGTGGTCGCGCACGGGGACGAGCGCCGCCGCGGCCGCAGGAGGGACGAGCAGCGCGGCGAGCATCGCCATGCTGGCGATGCGGCGGTCGAGCGGTGCGTTTGGGGCCACGCTCGGGTTGTCGCGCCGCGGCGTCGCCGCGACCAGCGTCTTTACGCCGTCCTCACGCCGAGTCGAGAAATCTTGATGGCGCCGTCACGCGCCCACGGGCCGACCGCGTGTGCCGGCGCGATCCCGCGCGCAACCTCGGTTGCGCACGGAGGCGGGTTCTGCCAGTACGATCCGCCGTCCTGGGGTGCCTGCGGAGAGAGCCGCGCGCGTCCTGAGCATGGGCAGGGCCGGGCTTCACGACCCCACACGTGAACCCGGCCCGCCCACCTTCTTGTTGTGGGCGCGCGCGTTCTTGAGGATGCGCGAGACGAACTGTCGCGAGACGCCCCACGTCCGGGCGATCTCGGTTGCGGTCATGCCTTCGGCGGCCGAGAGCTGGTACATCGCCCGCTGCGCGCGTCGCCTGCCGGCGAGCAGCCGGCCCACGGCGCCGTCGAAGTCGGTCGTCGCGCTACGCAGGTCGAGGAGCTCTCGGCAGCCTGCCGCGTCGCCTCCTTCGGCCAGGTGTCTCCGCAGCATCGCTCGATTCCGGCGGGCGCGGGCCAACTCGGTACGCAACGCTCGATCGGCAGTGTCGAGCTGATCGATGGCGTCGAGATACGCGCGCCGAGCCTGGGCACGCCCCACAGATCTCCCCATTGGCGGGCGACGCTATCCCTCGCCGTCGCCCGAGCCGTCGTGGGACGCGCCTCGTAGAATGACGGGGTGACCCATTCGCTGCTCGAGCGGCGGCTCATCGACGTCAGCGATCGCCTCAAGCGGTTGCGCGCCGACCTCGCGGTCGCACAGGAGCAGCTTCTGTTCATGGAGGAGGAGGCCGACGACGCGCGTCTGCGCTCGCTCGTCTCCGAGACGCCGCTGGCCGACGCGGAGGCGCGCGAGAGCCGGCGGCACGCGGACGCCCTCGCCCGGCAGCGCGACGTCCTCGTCCGTTCGATTGCCGAGCTCGAACGCGAGCAGGATGCGCTGCTCGACCGCATGGCGGCCGAACAGCCCTCACACTGAGCGCCGCCCCCGCCCGGAACCCCGAAAGGCCCTCGCAGTGACCCAGCCGGTCCGTGTCGTCGTCGCCGAGGACGAGGCCATCATCCGTCTCGACCTCAAGGAGATCCTGGAAGAGGACGGCTACGAGGTCGTGGGCGAGACCGGTCGTGGCGACCAGGCCATCGAGCTCGTGCGCGACCTCAAGCCCGACCTCGTGATCCTCGACATCAAGATGCCGGGCATGGACGGCCTCACGGCCGCGCGCCACATCGCGAGCGAGCGGCTCGCGGCGGTGCTCATCCTCACCGCGTTCTCGCAGCACGACCTCGTCGAGCAGGCGCGCGACGCGGGCGCGCTCGCATACCTCGTGAAGCCGTTCCAGAAGAGCGACCTCATTCCCGCGATCGAGATGGCGCTCGGTCGGCACGAGCAGCTCGTCGCGCTCGAGCAGGAGAACGCCGACCTCGCGGAGCGGCTCGAGGCGCGCAAGCTCACCGACCGCGCCAAGGGTCGCCTCATGGACGAGCACGGCCTGAGCGAGTCGGACGCGTGGCGCTTCCTGCAACGTACGGCGATGAACACGCGCCGCACGATCGCGGCCGTGGCGACCGACGTGATCGCCGGTTCGCTCTCTCCGTGACCGCGCGCAAGCTCCTCCTGCTCGACGGCCACTCGCTCGCGTACCGCGCGTTCTTCGCACTCCCGACCGATCTCGCGACCGCGGCGGGAACCGTGACGAACGCGGTGTACGGCTTCACGGCGATGCTCACGAAGGTGATCGGCGACGAGCACCCTGATCTGGTCGCCGTCGCGTTCGACACCCCCGGCCGCACGTTCCGCGACGACATGGACGCCGAGTACAAGGCGGGGCGCTCCGCCGCGCCCGACCTGTTCAAGTCGCAGCTGCCGCTGATCCGCGAAGTGCTCGACGTCCTCGACATCACGATGATCGAGGAGAGCGGCGTCGAAGCCGACGACGTGATCGCGACGCTCGCGACGCAGGCCGCCGACGGCGGCATCGACGTCATCATCGTCACCGGCGACCGCGACTCGTACCAGCTGGTGCGCGACCCGCACATCAAGGTGCTCTACAACCGGCGAGGTGTGTCCGACTACGCGCTCTACGACGAGGCGGGCATCTTCGAGCGCACGGGTGTGACGCCCACGCAGTACCCCGAGTACGCCGCGCTGCGCGGCGACCCCTCCGACAACCTGCCCGGCGTCCCGGGCATCGGCGAGAAGACCGCATCGAAGCTCGTCGCGACCTACGACACGCTCGAGCAGATCTTCGAGAACCTCGATTCGTTGCCACCGAAGCAGCGTCAGAACCTCGGTGAGGCGCAGGAGCGCGTGTTCAAGAACCGCGCGATGAGCATCCTGCGCCGCGACGTGCCGTTGGAAGTCGGCTTCGACGACTTCACGATGCACGCGATCGACCGCGACAAACTTCGTGTGCTGTTCAACCAGCTCGAGTTCCGCACGCTGCTGCCGCGCACCCTCGAAGCGATCGGCGCGGCCGAACCCGACGCGGAACCCGTCGACGCGGTCGCGTTCGAGGTCGAGGTGCGGACGGTGCGCGACGCGGGCGAGGCCGTCGCCGCGCTCGACGAGCTCGCCGCGCAATCCGACCGCGTCGCGCTCGACGCGCGCTGGGCCGGCGGCGCCGGCCGCAGCGCGCTCCTGGGGCTCGCCGCCGCGCGCACGACCGACGCGGCCGTCTACTTCGACGCCGAGACGCTCGAGGCGGCCGCGGTGCGCGAGGCGCTCGCGCGTTTGGTCGGCGCATCGGGCCCGCCGATCGTGGTGCACCGCGCGAAGGAGCTCATCCACGGACTCGGCGAGCTCGACCTGAGCGGGCTCGAATCCGACACCGCGATCATGGCGTACCTGCTCGATCCCGCCGAGGGGAAGTACCTCCTCGACGACCTCGCGCTGCGCTACCTGTCGATCGAGCTGCGATCGCCCGACGCGGTCGAAGGAACCCTCGACTTCGGCGGCGATCAGGAGTCCGAGCGCACGGGCCGCGAGGCCGCGGCCTTGTTGTTGCTCGTCGACCGATTGCGCGAGGCGATGGACGCGCGTGAGCTGACCGCGTTGTACGAGCGCTTCGAACGGCCACTCGTTCCCGTGCTCGCGCGCATGGAGCACGCGGGCGTCGCCGTCGACCTCGCGTTTCTCGAAGCGCTGAGCTCGGATCTCGGGAGCCAGTGCCGGGATCTCGAGGCGAAGATCCAAGCGCACGCGGGGGAGACGTTCAACGTCAACTCGACGCCGCAGGTGCGCCACATCCTGTTCGACGTGCTCGGGCTCACACCGGTGAAGCGCACGAAGACGGGTCCGTCGACCGACGCGGACTCGCTGCAGAAGATGGCGGAGACGCACCCGATCGTCGCCGACCTCCTCCGCTACCGCGAGGTCGAGAAGCTGCGCGGCACCTACGCCGACGCGCTGCCGCCGCTCGTCGGTCCCGACCGTCGCATCCACGCGAGCTTCAATCAGATCTCCACCACGACCGGTCGCATCTCGAGCGACTCGCCGAACCTGCAGAACATCCCCGTCCGCACGTCCGGCGGGCGCGAGATGCGCAAGGCGTTCGTCGCGGCGAAGGGCTTCGGTCTCCTCACCGCCGACTACTCGCAGATCGAGCTGCGCGTCCTCGCACACCTCGCCGAGGATCCCGGCTTGATCGACGCGTTCGCGCGCAACCTCGACGTGCACACCGTGACCGCGGCGCGCGTGTTCGGTGTCGACGAGGCGAAGGTCGACGAGTTCCAACGCCGCTTCGCGAAGGTCGTGAACTACGGGCTCGCGTACGGGATGGAGGCGTACGGCCTCGGTCAGCGGCTCGACATCCCGACGGATCAGGCGCGCGAGATCCTCGACGCGTACTTCGAGAGCTTCCCGAACGTCCACGCGTACATGGACGAGTCGGTGCGCGAGGCGAAGTCGCGCGGTTACACGACCACGATCTTCGGCCGGCGCCGGCTGCTGCCCGAGCTCGCGTCCGACAACTTCCGTATCCGCCAGATGGGGGAGCGGATGGCGCAGAACGCGCCGGTGCAGGGCTCGGCCGCCGACATCTTCAAGCTCGCGATGATCGACGTCGACGCCGCACTCGCCGAGGCGGGATCCGAGAGCAGCATGATCCTCACCGTGCACGACGAGATCGTGCTGGAGGTGCCGACCGGCGAAGAGCAGTCGGTGCGGGAGCTCGTGCGCACGACGATGGAGTCGGTGTGCGCGCTGAAGGTTCCGCTGGTGGTCGACCTGGGCTTCGGGCCCAACTGGGCATCCGCGAAATAGCGGATCCGGGCGCCCTGTCGCCCTCCCGCCCCGCCTCCGTCAACCGCCTCGACGGGTTGCCGATAGAGAGGCATGCCGGTGAGACACCGCCTGCCGCGCGTCGCGCGGGAGTGCTGGACCGTCGCGGCCGTCGCGGCTGCGGTCGTGCTCGCCGTCGTCGTGTCGCACTGGCAGAGCGTCTACCGGCCGAGCGACGCGCCGCAGTTCCTCGGCGTCGCGCAGAACCCGTTCGGCAACGGCGCGCACTACGCCGGGCAAGCACTCGTGCAGGGTGTCGCGTACCGATACGGCCGCATCGGCTTTCCGATCGTCGCGTGGGTGCTCGCGCTCGGCCGGCCGGCGGCAGCGCGCGGCACGCTCGCGGCCGTATTCGTCGCGTCGTTCGGCGCGTGGGTCGCGCTGGCCGCGGAGCACCTGCGCCGAGGCGGTCGCCGGCCGCGGCTCGCACTCTGGATCCTCGCCCTGCCGTGGATGCTCTTGTGGTTCGCGGTCCCCGAGATCGTCTCCGAACCGATGGCCGCCGCGCTCATGTTGTTCGCGTACCTCTGCGAGCGCGAAGGGCGCGGTCGACCGGCGCGCTTCGCCGCCGCGCTCGCGATCCTCACGCGCGAGCAGATGATCGTCGCGTTCATCCCACTGGCGTGGCGCGACTGGAAGCGACGGCGCTGGGCGGCCGTGCGCTCGTGGTCACTCGTCCTGCTGCCGTACGCGGCGTGGACCGTGTGGGTACGCGTGCGCATCGGGCACTTCCCGCTCACCGATCCCGCGTCGACGAGGCGCGACGCGTTCGCGCTGCCGTTCGTCGCGTGGTATCGCACGTTGACGGGCCCGCTGGCAGCGAGTCAGAAGTGGTCGGTGCTGGTCGCGTTCGCAACGGTCGCACTGGTCGCGTTGCTCGTGATCCAGGGCAAGTGGCTGTACCCGATCACGCACGGCGCGGTTGCGCTCGCCGCACTCTCGCTCTGTTACGGCGCGAACGTGTTGCGCTATCCGGGTGAGGCGTTCCGCATCCTCGCGCCCGTGCAGGTGCTGCTCGTCATCGCCGCGTGCAGCCGACGCGACTCGTCGTCGTCGGACGCGGACGCGGATCAGCCCGCCGACGCGAAGGTCTCGGCGAACGCGCCCGGCTTCTGAGCCACGCCCGAGCAGTCGGCGCGCGCCTTCTGCTTCGGCGGCTTGCACTTCTGATCGCGGTCGATCGACCAGAACCCGAGCCGGCCGAGGCCGTTCTGACGCGCGAAGCGCACGAGCGTGTTCGCGTTCTTCATGCTGAACACCTCGACCGCGGTGTCGTTCACCCCGATCATCGGCGTCACGCCGAGGTTGGCGTAGGTGTCGGCGGGCCAGACGGCATCGAGTTGGGTGCGCGCGCCCCGTGCCGCGCTGATCGCGGCCGCGCCCATGTCGCGCGCGTCGCCGTAGTCCATCGCCATGATGTTCACGAGGTCGAGGCGAACGTCCGCGTCGTGCGCCCGGTGCAGGAACTGCACACCGGTCTCGAGCAGCCCTGAGGGTCCGACGGGCAGCGTCGCCGACACGACCAGCCCGGGGTTCGCAGCCTCGAGCGCGTGGATCGCGACGAAGCGGCGCGCGAGTCCGGCCGTGTCCTTGAGCGCCTTGCCCTCGACGTCGAAGTCGACGCGGTTCACGCCGAACTGGTGGATCACCGCTTGGTAGCCCGCCGTGACCTTGGCCTGGTCGGTGCACGTGCGGGCGAGATCCTTCCCGGCCTGGCCGCCGAACGACACGATGGGCTCCGCGCCTTCGTCGCGAGCGGTTTGTATCCGATCCGCGAACGCGGCGTTCGTCGCGACCTTCGTTCCGTCGTCCCACGTCGGCGTGCAGCCCTTGGCGATCACGAACGCGGCGGTGAAGTCGGTCAGCCCGTCCTTCGTGATCGCGTCGTCGAGCGCGCTCGGGTTCGGCCCCGCCATGTCGACGTAGGGCGCCACCGTGGTGCCGCCCGACGCCGCGTGCGCGGGGACGCCCGCACCGGCGGTCCCGATCGTCACCAACGCGAGCACGGCCACGCCCGCGCCCGCCTTCCGGCCCTTGCCCCGCCCCAGCATGCGGAGATGGTCGCGCGCGCCCGCCGTCACCCGCCCGTCGCACCCCAGGGCGATCGCGCTCACGCCGGCGGACGCCAACCTCGCGGCAGGGTGGTCTGGCCGACTTCGATGATGTAGCCGTCGGGGTCCCGGATGTAGCAGCGGAGCTCGGTCTCGTGCTGCTTCGGCTCGGTCAGGAACTGCGCGCCGCGCGCCTTCCACTCGGCGTACACGGCGTGGATGTCGGCGACCCGAATGTTGAGGAAGCTGCTCACGCGATCCGGGTCGCGCGGCGGCTCGAGCGTGACGGTCGGCTTGTCGTCCGTCGGACCGCCGCCGACGTTGATGATGACCCAGGTGTTCGCGAGCGCGACGTAGGTCACGTCGTCTCCCGACTCGCCGGAGATCACGGTCTTGCCGCCCAGCACGTCGCTGTAGAAGCGGCGGGACCGCTCGACATCGTCCGAGACGATGAAGTGCGCCGCCACCATCTCCGTGTTGCTGTCGCTCATCACGACCTCCCTAGTCGGAACCGACCTCGAGAGTCTCGCCTCGGAGGCGCCTCGCGCTTGGATGCCCCTCCGTATCGCGATCGGGCATTGAACGGCATCCGGTTCGAGCATCGCCTTCGGTAGCGTTCGCCGCGTGTCGGAGATGCCCGAGCCGCCGGACGACGCGTGGTTCGACGCGCTGGCGCGCTTCCTCGGCCCCGCGTACCTGCGCAACGCGTTCACGTACGGGACGGAGCAGGAAGTCGACCATCTCGTCGCGCGGCTCGCGCTGCACGAAGGCGATCGCGTGCTCGACCTCGGCTGTGGTCCCGGTCGCCACGCACTCGCGCTCGCGCGTCGCGGCATCGAGGTCGTCGGCATCGATCACTCCGACGAGTTCGTCGCGCTCGCACGGCAGGCCGCGCAACACGCGCAGCTCACGAACGCACGCTTCGAACGCGCCGACGTGCGCGCGCTCGACAAGCGCGCGGAGTTCGACGCGGTCATCTGTCTGTGTCAGGGCGGGTTCGGTCTGCTCGGCGGCAGGGAGGACGTCGATCTGCTCCGACGGTTCGCACGGGCCCTGAAGCCCGGTGGCCGGCTCGCGCTCACGGCGTTCCACGTCGCGTTCGCCGTCAGGTTCCTGGAGGACACCGAGCGCTTCGATCCCGCGACCGGCGTGAACCACGAACGGGCGACGCTGCGCGACCAACACGGGCACGAGCAGGCGTTCGACCTCTGGACGACCTGCTTCACTCCCCGTGAGCTGCGCCTGATGGCGACCGCCGCGGGCCTCACCGTCGACCACGTGTCCGGCGTCGCGCCCGGCCGCTACGGAGACAACCCGCCGACCCTCGAGGATCCCGAGATCCTGCTGGTCGCGAGCCGTCGGATCAGGTGAGCGTTCGGCCCCGGGACCCCGTCGAGGCGCGATGCCGCGGCGAGCAAGCATGCGACCGTGTCGCCACCACTGTCGGAGACGGGGACCGCCAAGTAACCTGCCCGGGCCGCGGCGCCGCCGCGGTTTGGCTGTCGCGCCCGCCGGGCGCACCTCCCATTTGAGCGAGCAGGATCACCGTTGTCGGACCTCGAGAACCAGTCGACCCCCGACGCTTCGGCGTCGGATGCACCACCCGAGTCCCCGGGCGCCGCCACCGCGGTGGCCACGGCGGAGCCGGAGGAGCCCGAAGTCGAGGCCGAGGGCCTCACTTCCATCGTCTTCGACGATCTCGACGGGCAGTCGCTGTCCGACGCGATCGACGCGACGATCGTCGCGTTCGACGACGGCGACATCGTGAAGGGCCGGGTCGTCAAGATCGACAGCGACGAGGTGCTGCTCGACATCGGCTACAAGTCCGAGGGCGTCATCCCCTCGCGTGAGCTCTCGATCCGCAACGACGTCGACCCGCACGAGGTGGTCACGCTCGACGAGGAGCTCGAGGCGCTCGTCCTCACCAAGGAAGACAAGGACGGCCGGCTCATCCTCTCGAAGAAGCGCGCGCAGTACGAGCGCGCGTGGGGAACGATCGAGGCGATCAAGGAGAGCGAAGGCGTCGTCTCCGGTCCCGTGATCGAGGTCGTCAAGGGCGGCCTGATCCTCGACATCGGCCTGCGCGGGTTCCTTCCCGCGTCGCTCGTCGACCTGCGGCGCGTGCGCGATCTGCACCCGTTCGTCGGCAAGACGCTCGAGGCCAAGATCATCGAGCTCGACAAGAACCGCAACAACGTCGTGCTCAGCCGGCGCGCGTATCTCGAAGAGACGCAGCGCGAGCAGCGCGACGAGTTCCTCACCAACCTGAAGCCGGGCGAGGTCCGCAGCGGTGTGGTGTCGTCGGTCGTGAACTTCGGTGCGTTCGTCGACCTCGGCGGCATGGACGGACTCGTGCATGTGTCCGAGCTCTCGTGGAAGCACGTCGACCACCCGAGCTCGGTCGTGCAGGTCGGCGACGAGGTCACCGTGCAGGTGCTCGATGTCGACCTCGACCGCGAGCGCATCTCGCTCTCGCTCAAGGCGACGCAGCAGGACCCGTGGCAGGAGTTCGCGGGCGGCCACGAGGTCGGCGAGCTCGTGTACGGCCGGGTCACCAAGCTCGTGCCGTTCGGCGCCTTCGTCCAGGTCGGCGAGGGCATCGAGGGTCTCGTCCACATCTCCGAGATGGCGATCCACCACGTCGAGGCGCCCGAGCAGGTCGTCACCCCCGGCGAGGAGCTGTGGGTGAAGATCATCGACGTCGACCTCGAGCGCCGCCGCATCTCGCTCTCCATCAAGCAGGCCGCGGAGGGTGGCACCGTCGCCGCCGAGTACCGCGAGATGTACGGCGAGCACAACTACGACGAAGCCGGCAACTACATCGGACCCGACTACGAGGCCGAGGCCGCCGAGGCCGCCGCCGCAGAGGGTGGCGAGGCCACCGAGGGCGAGGCCACGGACGGCGAGGCTCCGGAAGCGGCCGCCGCGGCTCCCGACACCACCGATGCCGCCGACGACGCCGACGCCGGGGGCGAAACGCCCGCTTAGCACCCTTCACCGCGGCCCTCGGTCGCCCCCATCTGCGGTTCCGCGCGCCTCTCCGTGGGCGAAACCGTGAACTTCGGCTCGCGCCGGTCGATCAATGCCAGTGAATCCGGCAAGTGATCCCGGGCCGAGGTAAGGGGAATGGCGTGAAGAACTGGCGTGTGCTCGTCGCGGTCGCCGCAGTCGTGCTGGCGGGAGCGGCGGCCTACCTGTCCTACGAGTACGCCCACAAGGCGGACACTCGTGCCGAGAAGAACGTGCAGACCGTCAACGTGCTCGTCGCCAAGGGCGACATCTCCAAGGGCACGACGGCGGCACAGGCACTCAACGGCGGGCTGATCTCCACCAAGGCCATCGCGCGTGGCGTGCTGCCGCCGACGGTCGTGCAGAACGCGTCCGACCTGACGAACAAGATCGCGACGTCGTCGATCGCCAGGGGCCAGTTCATCGTGGGCGACTCGTTCGTGCTGCCCCAGCAGGTGAGCGGCTTCTCGGCGAACGTGCCGAAGGGCATGCAGGCGATCACGATCACCGTCGACTCCACGCATGGTGTCGGGGGCTTCGTGCAGCCGGGCGACACGGTGAACGTGCTGTGGTCGGGTGCGGTGACCGCCCAGCAGGGCGGGACCTCGGGTGAGGCGGCGCGTACCACCGCGTACCTCGTGCCGAGCGTGAAGGTCATGGCCGTCGGTTCGACGACCGCGAACAGCGCGCCGGCCTCGAACACCGCGGTCGGCCTCACGACGAGTGACCAGGCCGCCGGCGCGCCGGCCGCCTCGAGCACCGCGGCCACGGGCAACTCGGGTCTCATCACCCTCGAGGTGACGCCCCGCCAGGCCGAGCAGATCGCGCAGGGCGTGTCGCTGGGCAGCTTCTACCTGACGCTGGACGCGCCGGGTGTCGACCCGAGCAAGTTCACGCCGCCGGCCGAGGTCGTCGAGACCTGGAACCTGTTCGACCAGCACCTCAGCGTGGTCGACGGCTTCCACGGCTCGCACTGAGCCGGCGTTACAGCGCCGGAACCGAACAGCCGATCAATTGACGGGACGACGATGGGGAGCGGGAGCAGTCGGAGCGACATGAACAAGCCGTTGCGATACCGAGTGGCAGCAGTCGAGCCCGACGAGCGTTTCCGGACGAGGCTGACGATTCAGTTGGCCTCGACCGGAGCGACCGTCGCGGACACGATCGAGTCCCTGGTCGCGACGCTCGACGGGAACCGGCCGACCGTGGTCGTGTTCGGTCCCGGACTGGCGAACGACACGGGGCTCGCGCAGGCGCAGCGTCTCTCGCGCCAGCACCCCGAGATGGGGGTCGTGCTCGTCTGCCAGGAGCTCTCCCTCTCACTGCTCCAGCACGCGCTGCGTGCCGGCGTCCGTGACGCGCTGTCGCTCGACACGGACGACGCCGCGCTGCGGAGCGCGATCGAGCGCGTCGGAGACTCGCTCGCGAACGAACGCACGCAGAGCGCGGGCATCGCCGCCGAGCCGGGCCGCGTCATCGTCACGTTCTCGACGAAGGGCGGTGTCGGCAAGAGCGTCACCGCGACGAACCTCGCGGTCGCACTCGCCGCACGTTCCCCGAAGCAGGTCGTGATCGTCGACGGCGACCTCCAGTTCGGCGACGTCGCCGTGTTGCTCGGTGTACCGCCGACGCACACGACGATCGACGCCGCGGCCGCGATCGACCAGGCCGACACGTCACTCATGGACTCGTTCCTCGCGACGCACCCGGCAACGGGGCTTCGCGTCCTGCCCGCGCCGGTCGAACCGTCCGCTGCGGACTCCATCTCGCCCGAGCAGATGCTCGGCATCGTCCGGATGCTGCGGGCGACGTGCGCCTACGTCATCGTCGACATGCCGCCCCACTTCGACGACGTCGTGCTCGCGCTGCTCGAAGAGGCGGACGACGTCCTCCTCGTCGCGAGCATGGACATCCCGAGCATCAAGAACCTGAAGGTCGGCATCCAGACCCTGGGCCTGCTGTCGCTCGCAGGGCCGAAGCTCCGCCTGATCCTGAACCGGTCCGGCTCGAAGGTGAACCTCGACATCGCCGACGTGGAGCGCGCGATCGGGATCCCCGTGCAGTTCCGGGTGCCCTCCGACATCGCCGTCCCCCAGGCCGTCAACCGCGGTGTCCCCGTCGTGCTCGACAAGCCGCGGGCCCCGGCCGCGCTGGCCCTCGGCCTGCTCGCCGACTCGATCCTCGGAAACGACGTGCGTGAGGCCGAAGAACCGGTCGAGCAGGAGCACCGACGCCGGTCGTGGCGGCGTACCGACAAGGAGGCCTCCGGGCAATGACCAACCAGTACACCCGCTGGCAGGACTTCCAGAAGAGCCCGACCTCGGCGCGCACCGCACAGCTCGAGGAGCTGCGCGGCAAGGTCCACCAGTACGTGATCGAGCAGCTCGGACCGCTGCTCGGCGACTCGCGCATGGCGGAGCACGACATGCGCCGTCGCGTCGCGGACACGCTCCAGGACGCGCTCACGGAGGAGGGCGTCGCGCTCGGTGCGAGCGAGAAGGCCGCACTCATCCAGGACGTCACCGACGACGTCCTCGGCTACGGCCCGATCGACCGCTACCTCAAGCAGGACGACGTCACCGAGGTCATGGTGAACGGCCCCGACTCCGTGTACGTGGAAGAGCGGGGCAAGCTCGTCAAGACCGATACGCGCTTCGTCGACGAGACGCACCTGCGGCGCATCATCGACAAGATCGTGAGCCAGGTCGGCCGGCGCATCGACGAGTCGACGCCGATGGTCGACGCCCGTCTGCCCGACGGCTCCCGTGTCAACGCGGTCGTGCACCCGCTGTCGATCGGCGGTCCCTTCCTCACCATCCGGAAGTTCGCCGCCGACCCGTACACGATCGGTGACCTCATCAACTTCCAGACGCTGAACGCGCAGTCGGCGCACTTCCTCGACGCGTGCGTGCGCGGTCGCCTCAACGTCGTGGTGAGCGGGGGTACCGGTACTGGTAAGACGACGATGCTCAACGTGCTGTCGTCGTTCATCCCGACCGACGAGCGCATCGTCACGATCGAAGACGCGAAGGAGCTCCAGCTCAAGCAGGACCACGTTCTCTCGCTGGAGTCGCGCCCTCCGAACATCGAGGGCGTCGGCCAGGTCATGATCCGCGACCTCGTCCGCAACGCGCTGCGTATGCGGCCCGACCGCATCGTCGTCGGTGAGGTTCGTGGCGCGGAGACGCTCGACATGCTCCAGGCCATGAACACCGGTCACGACGGATCGATCACGACCGTCCACTCGAACAGCCCGCGCGACACGCTCGCCCGTATCGAGACGATGACGCTGATGGCCGGCATGGACCTGCCGATCCGCGCCATCCGGGAGCAGGTCGCGTCCGCGCTCGACCTCGTCGTGCACTTGTCCCGACTGCGGGACGGCACGCGTCGCGTCACCTACATCAGCGAGGTCATGGGCATGGAGGGCGACGTCATCGTGCTCCAGGACCTGTACCTCTACGACTACGGCATGGGCGTCGACGACGACGGCAAGTTCCTCGGCCACCTGAAGTCGACGGGCATCCGTCCCACGTTCTCCGAGCGACTCGCCGACCATGGCATCCGCCTCGAGCCCGAGCTGTTCACACTCCAGCCCTTTGCCCGGAAGGTGGTGGGGATGCGGTGATCGTCCTCGCAGATTTCATCGGATCGGCGGCGAGCCGGTACGTCATCGCGGCGCTCGCGTTCGCGGCGACGGGCTGCGTCATCGTCACGATCGCGTTCGTGTTCACGAAGCGCGAGAAGCGACTCGAGCGCCGGCTCGCGGGCTACAGCGTGACCACGGGCTTCACCGAGGCCGGCGAGCCCGTGAGCGACAGCTCGCACCTCGTCCAGCAGGCGGCGGAGGCGGCGGAGAAGTTCGCCGGCGCCGACGTCATGGAGAAGGTCGAGCAGCTGCTCGAGCAGGCGAAGCTGCCGCTGCGGCCCGCCGAGTTCCTCGTGTACGCACCGCTGTTCGCGATCGCCGCCGCGGCGTTGGCGTGGTTCCTCGAAGGCCCGGTCTTCGCGATCATCGTCGTGGTCGCGCTCGTGGCCGCGCCGTTCCTGATGCTGAAGCGTCGCAGCAGCTCGCGGCTCAAGAAGTTCCAGTCCCAGCTGCCCGACACGCTGAACCTCCTCGCGGGCTCGATGCGCGCGGGCTTCTCGTTCATGCAGGGCCTGGAAGCGGTCGCCGACGAGGCGAGTGAGCCGCTGCGCACCGAGTTCCAGCGTGCGTTCACGGAGTCGCGCCTCGGCCGTCCGGTCGAGGAAGCGCTCGACGACGCGGCCCGCCGCATGAACAGTCGCGACCTCGCGTGGGCGGTCATGGCGATCCGCATCCAGCGGGAGGTCGGCGGAAACCTGGCCGAGCTCCTCGACACCGTCGCCGACACGATGACGCACCGCGAGCGCCTGCGCCGAGAGGTGAAGTCGCTCACCGCGGAGGGCCGCATGTCGGCGATCGTGCTGAGCATCTTCCCGCCCGCGTTCGCACTGATGCTGTTCCTGCTCCAGCCCGATTACATGAAGTTGCTCTTCCAGGAGACGATCGGAATCGTCGCCGTTGTGGGCGGCGGCATCCTGTCGGTCGTCGGGTGGTTCTGGCTCGCACGGATCGTCAAGATCGAGGTCTGACCCATGCTTTCTGTCATCGTCGCGATCTCCGTCGCCGCAGTTGCGCTCGGCGTCTTCGCGGTCGGCGCGATCCTCGGCGAGCGCGCGCAGATCCGCGAGTCGCTGCGCCGGCTCGAGGGCTACCAGGTCACTGGTGCGCGTGACCAGGAGATGCTGAAGTCGTTCGGCTCGCGCGTCGTCAACCCGCTGTCGAGCGGCACGCTCGGACTCATCCGCCGGTTCACACCGGTGGGCTACACCGAGGGCCTCCGGCACAAGGTCGTGCTCGCCGGCAACCCGCCGGGTGTCGAGGTCGACCGGCTGCTGATCTTCAAGGTGCTCGGCATCACGTCCGGCATCGCGTGGGTCCCGCTCGTCTACATGGGCCTCGCGCTGAAGGGCATCCCCGCGCTGTTCGCGGTCGCGGTCCTCTGGGGCGGCTCGTTCATGTTCCCGGACCTGTCGCTGGACCGGAAGATCGAGGCCCGTCGCAAGGAGATCGCGCAGAAGCTGCCCGACATCCTCGACCTCCTCGTGATCTCGGTCGAAGCCGGTCTCGGCTTCGAGCAGGCGATCGACCGCACGTCGGCGGCCGTTCCCGGCCCGCTGTCGGAGGAGTTCCGGCGCATGCTGCAGGAGACGCGGGTCGGTGCGAGCCGGGCCGACGCGCTGCGTGCGCTCGACGAGCGCACCGAGGTCCCCGAGCTGCGCTCGTTCGTCCTCGCGATGCTCCAGGCCGACACGTTCGGTGTGTCGATCGCGCGCATCCTGCGGGCCCAGGCCGACGAGATGCGCGTCCGCCGCCGTCTCGCCGCGCAGGAGCTCGCGCAGAAGGCTCCGATCAAGATGCTCTTCCCGCTGGTCCTGTGCATCTTCCCGGCGATGTTCGTCGTGGTGCTCGGCCCCGCCTTCATCTCGATCAGCAAGAACATCTGACCCCTCCATGACTCCTCCCGTCGCGACGGTGGAATCGCCGCTTCGGCGCGGTCTCGCGACCGTGGCGCCCGACGGCGGTTCCGCCGCGGTCGACGGCGACGGTCCGGACGACGCGCCGACGGGGCGCGGTCCCGGCCTCGAGCTCGTCTTCACGGTGCTGTTCGCGCTGGCGGGCTGGTGGGTCGGCATCCGGCAGCTGTCGGACAACTCGTTCTTCTGGCACCTGCGCACGGGTCGTTACATCCTCGACCACGGCATCCCGCGCGGCGACATCTTCTCGTTCACCGCGCCGGGTACGCGTTGGGTCGCGCAGTCGTGGCTCGCGGAGATCGCGTACGGCGCGCTCGACCGCAGTGTCGGTGCGATCGGCATCCGTCTCTTGATCGCGTGCACGGGCGCGGCGGTCACGCTGCTGTCGTACCGCCTCGCGCGCCGGCTCACGGGTGACCGCGTTCGGGCCGGGCTCATCACCGTCGTGGCCTATGTCGCGACGATGGTCGTCTTCTCGGAGCGTCCGCTCGCGTTCGGTCTCGTCGCCGCGCTCGTGGTCGTCTGGATCGTCGAGGTGCCCGAGTCGCGCGTCGGACAGCGACCGCTGCTCTGGTTGCCGGTCGTGTTCTGGCTCTGGACCAACGTGCACGGCAGCTTCGCGCTCGGCGTCGTCTACATCGGGCTCCACGTCGTCGGCCGCGCGCTCGACGGCGCGCGCCCGTGGGAGGGCCGCGAGCGGCAGCTCGTCACGGGCACGCTCGTCGGTCTCGCGGTGTCGCTCGTCAACCCCTACGGGCCGGGTTTGCTGATGTTCCCGGTCCAGCTGATGGGTCGGGGCCAGGTGCTCGCGCAGGTGGTCGAGTGGCGCTCACCGGACTTCCGTTCGCCCGTCGGCATGGCGTTCGCGGCGTGGCTCGTCGTGCTCGTCGTCGCCCTCGCGCTCGCGGAGAAGCGGCCGACGCGTCGCGACGTGCTCGTCGCCGTTCCGTTCGTGCTGCTCGCGCTGTGGGCCGAGCGCAACATCGGGCTCGCGGTGCTCTTCACGCTGCCGGTCGCGGCGCGCGCGTTCGCGACGACGCGTCGGCGTGCCGACGGCCGCTCGTTGCTCGCAACGGTCGCGCTGCTCGTCGTCGTCTCGTTGTTCGGCGTCTCGGTTGCGAGCGCGACGGCCGAGCCCGACTTCCAGACTGCGAGCTATCCGGTCGCGGCGATGACGTACATGCAGCAGCACGACCTGCTCGGTCAGCGACTGTTCACGACCGACGCGTGGGCCGGCTACACGATCCTCCGCTTCTGGCCGCAGCAGCGCATCTTCCTCGACGATCGCTACGACATGTTCCCGAAGCGCATCGTCGACGACTACACCGACGTCGCCGACGGCCACCCGAACTGGGAGAAGGTGCTCGACGAGTACCACGTGCAGGTGATCGTCTGGGCGCCGGAGCGCGCGCTCACGCAGCTGCTCGCGGAGTCGTCGCACTGGAAGCGCGTGCACACCGACGACCGTGCCGACGTCTGGGTGCGGGCCGGGTCGTAGCCCCGCGACGCCGGGATAGCCTGCTGCCCGTCGGCGGTCCGGGGCGGTGGATGCAGACGATGACGAGGCACGTTCGCGCGGCGCCTGGCACCCGCCTGGTCGCGGCGGTCTTCGTGTTGCTCGCGGTCGCACTCGTCGCGCCGATGCCGACGGGCGCGTCCGCCGCGAGCGTCCCCAGCGGACATCGGATCACGCTCGTCCCCGGCATCAACCTGCCCGGCGCCATCGTGAGCGGACCCGACGGGGCCGTGTGGTTCACGAACGGCGGCGCGATCGCCCGCATCGACGCGCGCGGCAAGGTGCGCATGTTCACGGGCTCGCCGCAACACCCCGTCAGCGGCGGGTCCGGCATCACGAGCGGTCCGGACGGCGCGCTGTGGTTCACCGACGGCGGCAGCGCGATCGGTCGGATGACGACGAGCGGCCACGTCTCGGAGTTCAGGTCGCGCGACGTCAAGCAGCCGCACGGCATCACGAGCGGGTCGGACGGCGCGCTGTGGTTCACCAACTCCACGGGCCGCTCGATCGGCCGGATCACGACCGCCGGCGCGGTGACGGTGTTCGCCGATCACTCCATTGTCAGGCCGCAGCACATCACCGCGGGGTCCGACGGCGCGCTGTGGTTCACGCAGCAGGGCAACTTCCCGATCGGTCGGATGACGACGTCGGGAACGTTCACGCGCTTCCGGTTGAACCAGCCGGTGGGCGACATCGTGAGTGGACCCGACGGCGCGCTGTGGTTCACGACCGCGAACGGTATCGGCCGGATCACGACGGCCGGCGCGGTCAGCCTGGTGACGACGCCCGCGTTGAGCGAGCCGCGCGGCATCACGACCGGCCCCGACGGTGCACTCTGGATCGCGGGCGGTCGGAACCAGATCGGGCGTTATGCGGACGGGGACCTGACCGTCTTCCACGACGCGCTCGCGAACCCCGGCGCGATCACGGCCGGCACCGACGGCGCGCTGTGGTTCACGAGCCCGTTCAACGCCGTCGGCCGCGTCACGACCGTCGGCGAGTTCAAGCTCTTCACCGATCCCGACGTCACGAATCCCGCGGGCATCACGGCCGGTCCCGACGGCGCGGTCTGGTTCACGAACCGCAACGACGGCAGCGTCGGGCGCATCATGCGCAACGGCTCGTCCCGCCATTTCACCGACGGACACGTCGCTCGGCCCGGCGCGATCACGACCGGTCCCGATGGTGCGCTCTGGTTCGTCGACAGTGACCCGTCGACGCACGCGGTCGACCGGGTCACGACCGCCGGCGCGATCACGGTCTTCTCGAGCGCGAAGGTCAGCGATCCGGTCGGGATCACGAGCGGTCCCGACGGCGCGCTGTGGTTCACGAACCAGGGCGACGACTCGATCGGTTGCATCACGACCGCCGGCCACATCACGCGGTTCTCCGACGACGGGATCGGCGAGCCGACCGGCATCGCGCTCGGATCCGACGGCGCGCTCTGGTTCGCGAGCACGCGCACCGACACGATCGGTCGCGTCACGGCCGCCGGCGCGTTCACGTTCGTCGCCGATCCCACGATCGACGCGCCGACCGCGATCACCGCGGGGCCGGATGGCGCGCTGTGGTTCGTGAACTCGGGCGACGAATCGATCGGTC